>JAFYYO010000309.1 GCA_017557475.1 Bacteroidaceae bacterium | reverse complement strand
AGAAGAAAACCAATCCTGGATACAGCTGTATAGGCCGTTTGAGAGGTCTTGCAGAACTGCGAGGACTGGAACTTGGAATCGCTAAAAGCATGAACGCATAATCCCCTTTATCTCCATTTGACCCATTATCCCCATCAATATGAAAGCATTCATGGACGAAAACTTCCTGTTGCAGTCGCCGACGGCACAGGCTCTTTATCATAATCACGCAGCACATCTGCCCATTATCGACTACCATTGTCACCTCAATCCGAAGGAGGTTGCGGAGGACCATCGCTTCTCGGGAATCACGGAACTCTGGCTTGGAGGAGACCACTATAAGTGGCGTGCGATGCGAAGCAACGGCGTGGACGAGAAGTTTATTACTGGAGATGCGAGCGATTGGGAGAAGTTCCAGAAGTGGGCAGAAACGATGCCCTACTGCATGCGAAACCCTCTTTACCACTGGACTCACCTTGAACTTCGCACGGCGTTCGGCATAAACAAGCTCCTGAATGCAACTACGGCTCGCGAAATCTATGATGAATGCAACGAGAAGATGCAGTCTCCTGAGTTCTCGGCTCGAGGCTTGATGCGTAGGTACAAAGTAGAAGTCGTCTGCACAACCGACGATCCTGCGGACACTTTGGAGCATCATATTGCAATAAAGGAGAGTGGATTCGAGGTGAAAGTCCTGCCAACTTGGCGACCAGATAAGGCTATGGCAATCGACAACCCGAGTGCTTATCGTGCTTATATCGAGAAGCTTGGGGCAACGGCAAAGCAAGAGATTAGGAACTATGCGGACCTAATTGATGTCCTTCAAAAGCGTCATGACTTCTTCAATAGTGTTGGGTGCCGTCTTTCAGACCACGGTGTCAACGAATTTTACGCGGAGGACTTTACTGAGACGGAACTGAATGCCATCTTCCAGAAAGTGATGGACGGCAAGCAACCTACTGAAGAAGAGGTTTGCAAATTCCGTTCCGCACTCATGCTCGAAGGCGGACGAATGGATGCAAAGGCTGGTTGGACGCAGCAGTTCCACTATGGTCCGATGCGAAACAACAACTCTCGAATGTTCCGCAAACTCGGTCCTGATACGGGTTACGACAGTATCGGCACATGGAACACCAGCGAGAGTCTGTCCCGTTTCCTCGATAAATTGGATAGCGAAGGCAACCTCGCAAAGACTATCCTCTACCCCATCAATCCATCGGACAACGAGATGATTGCCACCATGATAGGCAACTTCCAGGAAGGTCCTGTGCCAGGCAAGCTGCAATTCGGCAGCGGATGGTGGTTCAACGACCAGCTCGACGGCATGGAACGCCAGATGAACGCCCTCTCAGTACTTGGTCTCCTAAGTCGTTTCGTAGGCATGCTGACCGACAGTCGCTCGTTCCTCTCCTACCCTCGCCACGAGTACTTCCGCCGATGCTTGTGCAATCTCATCGGACAAGATGTGGAAGACGGCAAGCTTCCAAGCGAGGAAATGCCCTTCATCGAACAGATGGTAGAGGACATCTCCTACTATAATGCCAAGAGATACTTCGCTTTCTGAGCAAATCCTTCGTGCTTCGTTGCAAAACATAACGTGTTATGTTGGCAATCATAACGTGTAATGTTTGCGATCATAACGTGCGATGTTTGACGACATCGCATGTTTTGTTATGTAAAAGAGCGTTTTTCATTCAGAACATTTGGCAGTTACGAAAAGAAAGCGTACCTTTGCACTTAGCAAAAACGAAACATCTAACAAAATCAAAACTACAATGAAAAGGAATTTCTTTATGAGTATGCTGGCTGCTATCTGCTTGGCAGCTTGCGCTGAGACAAAGACTGAGATTAAGGTTGTTGGCGACCTTGGTGACCCTCAACCCACGTTCCTCCACAATATGTTCGGTCGTGAAACTTATGCCGAAGGTGTGGTTGCCAACGGAGTTGTCACGTTTAATGTGGATACAGTCGAGAATGCAATTGCCGTGATAGGTCGTAGTGCCGACCGTCGTCAGCCAGTTTGTACCGTCTTCATCGACGGCAAACCCATCGAAGTAACTATTAAGGACGGCGAAGCTACCATAACAAAGGGCTCCGAAAGCAACATGAAACTTGCCGAAGCAATGGAGCGTGTGAAGATGGCAAGCAGCCCGATGGAACAGCTTATGAAGGACTATAGCGAAGCTCACGAGAAGTATAATGGCGATATTCCCAAGGAAATGATGGAAGGTTTCGACAAGCGTTATGACGAAATCTCTGCAGAAATTACCGCTACCCAAAAGCAGATTATCTCGGAGAACAAGGATAACTTGGTTCCCGTATACTTCCTTCGTACCGGCGGAGACTCGTATGGAGTAGAGTTCCTCGAGGACTTCCTAAAGGATTATAAGTATAAAGATTGCAAGGCTCTCGAGTCTGTTGTGGCCTCAATCAGTGGAGAGAAGAACAAGTTGCCTGGTGCTTCCGTCGTAGATTTCGTGGGTAAAGACCTCAACGACAAAGAATGTCACCTCACAGATTACGTGGGAAAAGGCAAATATGTCCTCGTTGATTTCTGGGCAAGTTGGTGTGGTCCTTGTCGTGGAGAAATGCCTAATGTGAAGGCAAACTACGAAAAGTATAAGGACAAAGGCTTCGAAGTTGTCGGAATCTCCTTTGATAACGACAAAGCAGCTTGGGAAAAGGGCGTCAAAGACCTTGGCATTACTTGGCCACAAATCAGCGACTTGAAGGGTTGGCAATGTGCTGCAAGCGACCTTTACAACATTAAGGGCATCCCTGCAACCATTTTCTATGGCCCTGATGGAAAGGTCATCAAGTCAGGCCTTCGCGGTGAAGAACTCGGCAAGACCTTAGCTGAATATCTTGATAAGTAAGGACCCCTACCAACCTCCCCGTAAAGGGGAGGCTTTATATTCCCCTATGAGATTCTCCCCCTTCACGGGGGAGTTAGAGGGGATCTGTTCTGCTGCCCTCTCCAATGGCGGCGATTATGCCGATATCTTCATAGAGGACACACGCATTAGCAGCATGGTGCTGCAGGATAGCGCTGTGAGTCAGGCTCAACAAGTCTGCCTTTATGGAGCTGGAATCCGCGCAGTTCAAGGCTCTCAAACAGGCTATGCCTACACGATGGACTTGAGCGAAGAAGCCTTGATGAAGGCTGCAAAAAGTCTCACCCCTGCCCTCTCCAAAGGAGAGGAAGTTAAGATAACGCGTTTTACGCCTCCTTTGGAGGGGACAGGAGAGGCTGTAGGAGTGTTGGCTCCTGTGTCTGTCCGCCATCATCTCCTGCAAGTTGAGGAGAAAGCCCGTGCTCTTGATGCTTCCGTCATTAAGGTCAAGGCCTACGTTTCCCAGCGAATGCAGGAAGTTCAGTTCTTTGCAAGCGATGGGACGGCCTTTCACGATTTCCGGCCTCGCACGTCTCTCTCAGTAAATGTCGTAATGGAGAGAGGCGGAAAGACGCAGATGGGTTATGCTTCAAGGATGCTGCAGATGGGTGCAGAATTCTTCTCAGAGGCTCTCATCGAAGAAGTTGTGAGCGAAGCCATCCAGCGAACTGACTTCCTTTTCACAGCCTCGCAGATTGAAGGTGGCGAGATGCCTGTCGTGATGGCTGCGGGAAGTAGCGGAATCCTTCTGCACGAAGCCATCGGTCACGCCTTCGAAGCCGACTTCATCCGAACGGGTGACAGCATCTTCACGGGCAAGTTGGGCAAGCAGATATGCAACCCAAGCATCAGTATCGTCGATGATGGAACGCTCCCGAACGACGCCGGAATGCTTCGTTATGATGATGAAGGCATCCCGGGACAAAGGACAGTTCTGGTCGAGAAAGGTATTCTTAATAGCTATCTCTATGACCGAATCAGCGCGAAGCACTTTGGTGTAAAGCCTACGGGAAACGGCAGGCGAGAGAGTTTCCGCTGCATGCCCCTCCCACGAATGCGGTCAACTTACATGCTTCCAGGTGAAGCAAAGGAGGAAGACATCATTCGAAGCGTGAAGCGAGGCATTTATGCGAAGTCTTTCACAAACGGCCAGGTACAAATCGGAGCAGGCGACTTCACCTTCTTCATGAAGACGGGTTACCTCATCGAAAACGGCAAACTGACCCGTCCTCTTCGCGATCTCAACATTATCGGCAATGGTCCTGAGGCACTTCAACGCATCAGCATGGTTGGCGACAATCTCAAGATTGACCATAGCGCAAGCATGTGTGGCAAAGAGGGACAGAAAGTGGCAGTCAGTCAGGGACTTCCAACAGTATTAATTGACAAGTTGATTGTGGGATAGGAGCATGAACAAAGAGACCATATATCTTGCAGAGGAAACCATAAAGAAACTTCCTGCGAAGCTAGACTACAAGCTTGTTCTGCTGGAGAACCACGAGGACAACATCAATCTGCGTGACGGCAAGGTGGAGAAGATGCTGCGAGCCACCTCCCTATCGCTCGCCATCAACCTCTATCTCGACGGTCGCGATGGTTTCTTCTACACGAATGATTTGCGTCCAGAAAGTGTCGGCGAATTCATCAAGGAAGCCTTCGAGACCACTCAACTGCTGGAGCCCGACGAGACTCGAACGCTTGCTGCCCCCAATAGATACTACAAGGGTGGAGGTCCAGACCTGCAGAACTTTGATGCCTCGCTTGCCGAAATCGACCCCAAGGAAAAGATAAGATTGCTCCAAGAAACGGCTTCGGAGATTGATAGAACAGACAAACGCGTCATCAGCATGCAGACGCGTTATATGGATAGGCAGCATCAGGCACATTATATTATAAGTAATGGTTTCGACGGCTACGAGGAAAGTAGCTATTGTACGCTAACAAGCATCGTTTCCGTAGAAGGCGAAGGTGGGCAACATCCTATGGATGGTTGGGGTGAGACGCGTCTTTTCTTCCATCAGATGCCTCGTTCT
>JAFYYO010000308.1 GCA_017557475.1 Bacteroidaceae bacterium | reverse complement strand
TGGCAAAGAACTATCCAGATTATGATGACCTCCGTGAACAGTACGAGGCCGGAAACATTTCTGCTGTGGACTTTGTAACCCAGCAGTCAGACGAGTTGACAGAAGAGTATGAGCAGTTCTGCAAGGACAAGTCTCTCGATACAGGCAGTGACCAGTCAGCATTGGCATTCCTGGACTATCGTGATGAGTTGTTCGAGGAGAGCATTTCCAACTAACCCAATAGCGAAAGGAGCATGACATGAGCATACGTTCAGAATCACTACCCATGAGAGGACGGCTTTCCTATCAGTTGGAAGACCTCCTTCGCAGAAACGGCATGAGTGCCCAGCTTGCCGTGGAGGACGGCAGGTATAAGCTCCTTGTACAGGGGCATGACTCTCCGTTGCTGCATTATGACATCAGTGAGCAGCAGTTCCGTGCCCTCGGTGACGGCGGCACCAACTATGCTAACAAGAAAGCCTATAATGTCTTCAACAGTATCGTTGGTAAGGATTTCGACCTTCCTTCATCTTTTGTCGCAGCCCGTAATGTCAATGGTCGTGTTGCCATGGGACTTCACGGCTACAGGGTAGGTGTCGGAGAGTATGGGCGACCTATGCCCATGCGTCCCAATGCCTTTGGTCCTGGCTTCCTTGGATGGATGCCGAGACAGCAGCCCGGTTTCCATCTTCGCCGTATCGGTGATGTGCCGATGGTTGTGGAGCATCCTGACGGACGCTTACGCCCAGGAGAACTGAAAAGTGGTGGCTACGGTTACTATTATAAAGGTGGTGCAACTCAGGCGCAGCAGGTAACAGACCCATTACAGGACTTACAGACCTACTTTCCACCTGTTCAGACCCGTCCTCGTCCAACAGAACCAGCTAAGCCATATAAGGAGCTGATAACCTCTGATGTGTATTTCACCAATGAGAAATGGCAGGAGGTTTTGTCTTCTCACGGTATCATTATCGATGCAGATAAGAAGTCGCTCACAATACAGTCTTCTGGCACTCAGCAGGATTTCGTCTATGACTTGACAGATGAAGAGGTCAAGAAGCTTACCGAAAACTCCTTGAAGAAAGTGCCATTACAGGAACGTATCGACCTCCTCAACCATGTCATCAGCGGAGATTTCAAAGACACCATCACAAAAGACATGCTCAATAGTAATGAGCGTATCAGTATCACCTTGAAGCCAGAAGTGGAACAAGAGCTTACCATGCAGGCACAGCAACGAGGTCTCCAGGAAATTGGCGTTATCCCTGATCCTTTGCAGGAGCAACAGCACATTGCGCCAACCCTCAATCCAGAGGAAGGCTATGTCAATGGTGCAGAGCTTGCTGAAGGCAACGAGCGCAAAGGATGGTATCGTGAGGGTAATCATGGCCGAGAGGTGGAAGTTGGCGACATCTGGGTGGAGAAAGTACAGCCAGAACAACAGCAAGAAGAGCAGCCGAAGAAAGGTGACAGGAACAACGAGCAAGTCACCTATCGCATGAGTGCCGTCATCAATGGTCAGGTCGTTTCCCATGAAATAAGCAAGAAACAGTATGACAAGTTCCTTGCCGTTGATGACTACCAGCGTCAGCGCATGTTTTCAAAGGTGTTCAATGAAGTTGATTTGAAGACCCGTCCGGAATTACGTCAGCGGTTCAATCTCGGTGCTTTCCTTGCTGCTGCAGGGGAGGCTACTTATCTGGGTGCTGACATCGCCCATAATGTCGAGCATATCCGTCATCCGCACTATGCCCCGGATGTGTACCATGAAGTTCATGGCACAGGTCGCATTTATGTCAAGCCAGGCGTGGACTCTCCGCAGGACATCGCTTCAAGGGCATTCGAGGCAGGTCTGAACCAAGGCACTTATGGGCATGGAATGGGAAGGTAATAATTCAGTAAAGAACGATGATGAGCAGCAATGACATGACTTATCAGGACTACCTCGACCGTATCAACATTCAGGAAGTCCTTCTTCACGCCGGTTACACCTTGAACCGACGTGACGGGATGCGTTACCCTTCGTTTATCCGTCTTGGCAGTGACGGTCGCCGTGTTCATGGTGACAAGTTC
>JAFYYO010000307.1 GCA_017557475.1 Bacteroidaceae bacterium | reverse complement strand
TCCAGACGGCCGATAAGCATGTAGGCACTCATTAGCCATTTGCCTGCAGCGGGTACATGGGCAAAGGTGCTGGCGGGACCTGTTGCACCTGTTGCAGGGCCGACATTACTCAGCATGCTAATACTGCTGCCAAGTGCGGTATCGACATCGGCTCCCAGCAGCGAGTGGCAAGTCATCGCAATCACTACCAAAAGGATATAAATGAAGATGAACGAAAGGGCCTGACGCACTTTGTTGTCGGGCACAATCTGTTTGCCGACACGCACTCCGAGCACGGCTCTGGGATGCAGCATCAGGACGAGTTCGTTGAAGACACTCTTCGCACAAATCACTATTCTGATGACTTTTATGCCGCCAGCCGTGCTTCCTGCACAAGCACCTATCGCCATCAGGACGACCGTCGGCATCCAGAACGACTCGCCCCAAGCGACATAGTCGAACTTCTGGGCAGAGAAACCAGTGCTCGTCGCCACAGAACTTACATGGAAGAGTGCGGTTCGGAAGGTCTCCTCAAAGCCTTTTGGCAAGAGGTCGATGGCATCCTCGGGTACTCGGGCAAAGTAGAAAAGCAATATGAAACCTACGACGGCAATGCCTACATAAGAGAGGAAGGCGCGCACTTCCTCGTTCTGGAAAAGCACACGACTGCGACGGATAGTCATGTAATAGTAGAGCGAGAAGTTGACACTGCTGACTATCATGAACACGCTCGCTACATATTCTATATAGCTACTGTGGAAGTAAGCGATGCTCTTTGAGTGTGTGCTGAAGCCGCCGGTAGCGATGGTGGTGAACGAATGGCAGATGGCATCGTAGAGACCCATCGGTCCGAGCCAATAGAGGAAAGCGCAAGCACTCGTCAACACCAAGTAGATGAGGAGCACTCGACGAGCCGTGGCACCAATCTTCGGACGCAGCTTGTCCAATCCAAGCCCGGTTACTTCGGCAGAATAAATGTTCGAGTTCTTCATCTCATACACCGGAATCAGGGCGAACGAAAAGACTACTATGCCGAGACCGCCTATCCATTGAGTTATTGCTCGCCAGAAGAGCAGGCTGCGAGGCAAGGGATCAATCTCGTTGATGCAGGTCGCACCAGTCGTCGTGAAACCGCTCATCGTCTCGAAGAACGCACTGGCGAGGTCCATCTTCGTCAGGTAGAGGAATGGCACCATGCCGATGACGGAGAAGACAATCCAGGAGAGAGCGACCACGAGGAAGTTGTCAGCCCGTCGCATACGCTTGTTTTCGCCTCTACGACTCCAGAAGACGCACAGCGAACCCAGTGCTATCGTGCCCAGAGCAGTGAGCAGGAAGCACAGCCAACTCTCTTCGTGATAGAAGAGGGCGACTGCCATAGAGAGCAACAGGAAGAAGCTCTCCATGATGATGAGCATGCCGAGTATTCCCTTTTTCATGCCTTTTCTATTCTCTAATCCCTATTCCCTAATCCTTCTTGTCGAGTGCGTGCTTAGCATAATCGATGGTGTAATGCAAGCCGCGACTCTCCTTGCGCTCAAGTGCCTGACGGGTAATGAGGTAACCAACATTGATCATATTGCGGAGCTCGCAGATATCTTTGGTCGGCTTGACACGCTTGAAGAGGTGTTCCGTCTCTTCGTAGAGGAGGTCGAGGCGTTCCCAAGCACGATGCAGACGCAGGTCGCTGCGAACGATACCCACGTAGGTACTCATGATTTGGTTCACCTCTTTGACGTCCTGAGCGATAAGCACTTTCTCTTCATTTGTCATTGTGCCTTCGTCGTTCCACTCTGGCACCTTATCGTTGAAGTTGTACTGGTCGATGACCTCCAGCGAATGTTTGGCTGCGGCATCAGCATAAACGACTGCCTCGATGAGTGAATTGCTCGCCAGACGGTTGCCGCCATGCAGTCCGGTGCACGAGCACTCGCCTACCGCATAAAGCCTGCGGATGCTGCTTTGCCCGTCGAGATCGACCTTGATGCCGCCACACATATAGTGCGCACTTGGGGCAACAGGGATGTACTGCTTGGTGATGTCGATGCCGATGCTCAGGCACTTTGCGTAGATGTTTGGGAAGTGATGCTTGGTCTCCTCGGGATCTTTGTGAGTGACATCAAGGCAGACGTGATCGAGGCCGTGAATCTTCATCTCTCGGTCAATTGCTCGAGCCACAATATCTCTCGGAGCAAGCGAAAGTCTCTCGTCGTATTTCTGCATGAACTCCTCGCCATTCGGCAACCTCAGGATGCCTCCGTAGCCGCGCATCGCCTCAGTAATGAGGTAAGCAGGATGCGTTTCTTTTGGATTGTAGAGTACTGTGGGATGGAACTGAACGAACTCCATATCCTTCACCTTGCCTTTAGCACGATAGACCATCGCAATTCCGTCGCCAGTCGCGATGTTGGGATTCGAGGTCGTAGCATAGATTGCTCCCGTTCCGCCAGTCGCCATCAGAGTGACTTTGCTGAGGTAAGTGTCCACCTTTCCCGTTTCAGGATTGAGGACGTAGGCTCCGTAGCACTCGATGTCGGGAGTTCTTCTCGTCACACGAACGCCGAGATGATGCTGCGTGATAATCTCGACAGCGAAGTGGTTCTCGAGGATCTCGATGTTGGGATTGCTGCGAACCGCCTCCATTAAGCCGCGCTGAATCTCTGCCCCAGTGTCGTCTGCGTGATGGAGAATGCGGAATTCCGAGTGTCCGCCCTCACGATGAAGGTCGAACTCGCCGTCCTCTTTCTTGTCGAAGTTCACGCCCCACTTCACGAGGTCCTGTATTCCCTTGGGCGCGTTCCTTACCACTTGTTCCACTGCAGCCGGGTCGCTGATGTAATCGCCAGCAATCATCGTATCTTCGATGTGCTTTTCGAAGTTATCGACCAACAGGTTTGTGACGGACGCAATACCGCCCTGAGCCTTTGCCGTATTGGCTTCCTCGAGGGTCGTCTTGCAGATAAGCGTCACCTTTCCCTTGCCCGCATCAGCCACTTTGAGCGCATAACTCATGCCAGCCACACCGCTGCCAATAATCAGAAATTCAGTCTTCTTTATCATCTTTTTAGCACTTTTTAGAGCATTTTTCGGGGCAAAGGTACGAATTACGCAGCGAACGACAAAAGAAAAATCAGTTTTTCTTTTCCTATATGGGCAGGAGCGTCTCTAAACACTCCACGTTATGTTTGTAAACGTAACACGTTATGATGGCAATCGTAACACGTTATGTTGGCAATCATAACACGTTATGTTTTCCGACGCGCCACGAAGCACGCACACAAACAATTGACCATAAGACAATATTTATGAACTATGAACTATGAACTATGAACTTTTCTTCGTACCTTTGCACTCGAAAATGGAGCAGACGTTTAAGGAAATAAGAGATTGTTTGGCTCAGCGCATCCTCATTCTCGACGGCGCGATGGGTACCAGGATACAGGCTTTCGGGCTTTCCAAAGAGAGTTTTCATCGAGGAAAGTTCGCGTCGTGGCCGGTCTCGCTGGTCGGCAACAACGACGTCCTTTGCCTGACCGAACCCGATGTCATCAAGCAGATTCACCAGCTTTACATCGATGCTGGAGCCGACATCATTGCCACAAACACTTTCTCATCCAACCGAATCAGTCAGCAGGAATACGGTTGCGCGGAAGTCGCGGCTGAAATGGCTCGCGAAGGTGCCCTCATTGCCCGACAAGTGGCGGATGCTTCGGAACGCAGGATATTTGTGGCCGGTTCGATGGGTCCAACGGCGAAATCCTTGACGCTTCCTTCCGAGATGGGCGAGCCAGCCAAGCGTGCCGTTTCTTTCGATGAAATGGTTGATTCTTATAGGGAGCAAGCGGAAGCTCTCCTCGAAGGCGGCGCCGACTTCCTTCTCTTGGAAACTTGCTACGATGCACTCAATACGAAGGCTGCTCTGGCTGCTATAAGTGACATAAATGCCCGATTCCATCGAGAAATTCCAGTCATGGTGTCGGTCACCATAAACGACCGAAGTGGCCGAACTCTCACGGGTCAAACGCTTTGGGCATTCTTTACGAGTGTCAGTCACTATCCCCATCTGCTCAGTTTCGGCTTGAATTGTTCGTTCGGAGTCACAGATTTGCGACCTTTCGTGGAACAGCTCTCGGCCAATGTTCCCCTGCCGATTTCGCTCTATCCGAATGCTGGCTTGCCCAATCAAATGGGTGAATATGAGGAACTTCCCGACTTTACTGCGGCTCATATCCGCAAGATGGCGGAAGACGGACTGATTAACATCGCCGGTGGTTGCTGCGGAACGGACGAGCATCACATCGCTGCGATTGCAAACACACTTCGTGACATCAAGCCGCGAACCATTCCTACGGCGGACAAGAAACTGCGTGTGTCAGGTCTCGAACCACTCCTCATCGACCGCGAAACGCAGAACTTCACGAACGTCGGGGAGCGTACAAATGTCGCTGGATCAAGGCGTTTCGCCCGTCTCATCGCAGAAAAGAAATACGACGAGGCACTTTCCGTAGCCCGTCAG
>JAFYYO010000306.1 GCA_017557475.1 Bacteroidaceae bacterium | reverse complement strand
TCTTGCTGACTGGCCGAACCTTGATGGGACACGACTCTGCGAAGAACCAGCAGATGGACGACCACTATTTCGGAAGCATTCCAGAAAGAGTCGCAGCCTTTATGCGCGACCTCGAAATACAGGCTTTGGAACTTGGCATTCCGTGCAAGACGCGCCATAATGAGGTGGCTCCAAACCAGTTCGAGGTGGCTCCCATCTTCGAGGACACGAACCTCGCAGTCGATCATAACATGCTTTTGATGTCCCTGATGAAGCGAGTTGCACGCAAACACGGGTTCCGTGCTCTCTTACACGAAAAGCCTTTTGCAGGCATCAACGGCAGCGGCAAGCACAACAACTGGAGCCTCTCGACCGATACAGGCGTGCTCCTTCATGCTCCAGGCAAGACGCCAGAACAGAACCTGCGCTTTGCCGTCTTCATCGTCGAGACGCTGATGGGTGTCTGGAAGCACAATGGTTTGCTCAAAGCCTCGATTATGAGCGCCACGAATGCCCATCGTCTTGGAGCAAATGAGGCACCTCCAGCCATCATCTCATCCTTCCTCGGCAAGCAGTTGAGCGAACTCCTCGACCACATCGAAAAGGCCGACAAGGACGACCTCTTCTCGATGGATGGCAAGCAAGGCATGAAGATGGACATCCCTGAAATCCCTGAGCTTCTCATCGACAATACCGACCGCAACCGCACCAGCCCGTTTGCCTTTACCGGAAACCGTTTCGAGTTCCGTGCCGTGGGCAGCGAAGCCAACTGTGCAAGCGCAATGCTTACGCTTAACACCGCTGTAGCAGAGGCACTTGCAAGCTTTAAGAAGAGGGTTGATGCAAAGATATCAGAGTTCTCAAAGAAGCCCGAGTTCTCCGACGGCAAGCACTCTGCCAAGTATCACGCCATCATCGATGTACTTCGCGAGGACATCAAGACCTGCAAGCCGATTCGCTTCGACGGAAATGGTTACAGCGACGAATGGAAGGCTGAGGCAGCTAAGCGAGGCCTCGACACAGAGACTTCTTGTCCCGTTATCTTCGAGCGTTACCTCGACAAGGACAGCATCCAGATGTTCGAGAGCATGGGCGTGATGACGAAGAAAGAGCTTGAGGCTCGAAATGAGGTTAAGTGGGAGACCTACACGAAGAAGATTCAGATTGAGGCACGCGTGCTTGGTGACCTCTCGATGAACCACATCATTCCTGTCGCAACCAGCTATCAGAGCCAGCTTCTGCGTAATGTGGAGAGGATGCTTGGCGTCTTCCCCGCAGACAAAGCAAAGGAACTGAATGCCCGCAACCTGAAGATAATCGAGGAGATTGCAGAGAGGACTTCCGCCATCGAGACTGGCGTGGAGGAACTTGTAAATGCTCGCAAGGTCGCGAACAAGATTGAAGACGAGCACAAGAAAGCCATTGCCTATCACGATACCATCGCTCCAAGGCTCGATACAATTCGCTATCAGATTGACAAACTTGAGCTCATCGTCGACGATGCCTTGTGGCCTCTGCCGAAATACAGAGAGCTTCTGTTTATCCGATAAGCAATAGTATATAAGAAAAGCGTCCACGTTTACATGAGTAAGTGTGGACGCTTTGTTGTGTTAAGAGTGAAAGCCTTTACTGTGCACCGCCGCCGAGGGCTTGGTAGAGGTCGATGGTTGCTCGGATGGCGTCCATTCGGTTCGCTATCTGGCTCATTTGGGCGGAAAGCAAAGAGTTCTGTGCCGTGATGACGTTCAGGTAGTTCGTGCCGGTGTTGGCATAGAGCTTTTCTGTGGCATCGAGTGCCTTGGAGAGCGACTCCGCTTGCTTGTCGATGAGTCCCTGCATTTCGCGAGAGACATAGATGTCGTCCATTGCCAAGTTCACTTCGTTGCCTGCCTTGATGATGGCTTGCTGGAAGTCGTTGGTGGCTATCTCCATCTCTGCTTGCGATATCTTGTACTGGGCTCGGATACGGCCGTTCTCGAAGAGTGGCTGTGCCAGACTTGCGACTGCTTGCCCGATGAAGACGCCTGGATTGACAACTGCTCCGACGCTGTTGGTGAACTGTCCGGTGGCAGAGAGGTTGATCTGCGGGAAGAAACTGCTGTAAGCGATGTTCTTGTCGTAGAAGGCTGCTGCGAGTTTCAGCTCGGCATCGCGCACATCGGGCCTGCGGTCGAGTATGCTGATTGGCAATCCTGTCGAGCAAACTGCAGGTGTCTGGAAGGATGCAAGTGAGCTTCGCTGGACTTCGCTTTGTGTTTCGCCAAGCAGTGTGGCAAGAGCGCTCTCGATGGCATGGATGCTGTTCTTGATGGAGAGAGCAGATGTCTGGATGCTGTAGTAGGTGGCTTCGATGCTCGCTACTGCAGCGAGGTTGCTCTGTCCGGCATCCATGAGTTGCTTTTGCATCTGCAGGTACTTGCCCCAGTTCTGTTCTGTCTGCTCTGTGAGGACGAGTTGTTCGTCGAGCATGGCGAGGTTGTAGTACATCGAAGCGATGCTTGCAACGAGCTGAGCCTGAATGGCTTGTTTGGCATTGCGAAGCTGGTCGCGTGTTACCTCAGCCTTCTTCTTGTTGTTGCGCAGAGACCCGATGCTGCCTATCTGCCAGCTCATCGTGACTGGCAGGGAATAGGTCTTGACTGCCGCATAATCGTTGCGGTCGTAAGGGTCCCAGGTCTTGCCGACGGTTCCACTTGGCTTGAAGTAGAAGTTGGGGATGTAGGCGAGCTTAGCGCACTTGAGTGCATAGTCGGCTTCCTTGATGCGAAGGTCGGCGTTCTTCATGTCGGTGTTCTGCTGAAGGCCGCGCTCGATGAGGTTTTGCAGCAAGGGGTCGGTGAAGATGTCACGCCAGCTGAGGTCGCCCAAAGAGTTGTCGCCAGCCGTCTGCATGTCACCGTAGATGCCGTCGGTAATGATGTCGGCAGGGCGCTCGTAGTTCTTGTAGAGAGCGCAACTGCTCAGGAGCGTCGCTCCCATAATGATGGATAGTATCTTTTTCATAATATTATCTCTAATCCCTAATCTCTAATCCGTAATCCTTTCTTCCTTTTCTCTCTGCGAACGCTCTCTTTCCTTGAGGAACTGCTGGTCGGCTTCTTCGTGCATGACCGGGCGAATGCGCTCCTGCATATACTCGAAGATGATGAAGAAGAGGGGCACTGTGAAGAGGATGGCAAGTGTACCAACCGTCATACCACCAATCACACCAATGCCGATAGTTCGGTTGCCGTTTGCTCCTGCTCCAGTTGCGAAGACAAGAGGAATCATGCCGAATATCATCGTCAATACTGTCATCAGGATAGGACGCAAACGTGCTTCGGCAGCGGCAAATGCGGCTTCCACGATGCCCATTCCCTTACGGCGACGCTCAAGGGCGAACTCCGTAATCAGGATGGCCGTCTTGGCAAGCAAACCAATCAGCATGATGACACCCGTCTGCAGGTAGATATTGTTCTCAATCTGTCCCATGAAAAGCATGCGACCAATCGGGGCAGCTTGTCCGTTCATGTTTATCGTCCAGTTGAAGCCTGTGTTCCAAAGCCAAGCAAATCCGTAGGTTCCCATCAAGCCTGCGGGAACTGAAAGGATGACTGCAAAGGGAATGAGGAAGCTCTCGTACAAGCAACTCAGGATGAGGAAGATGAGTATCACGCAAATGGCATAAGTGAGGTAGGTGTCGTAGCTGCCGATGGTCTGTGCTTCCTCTCGAGCCATACCGCCGAACTCGTAGCTATAGCCTTCAGGGAACACCTGTTTGTGTACTTGTTCGATGACCTTCATCACCTCAGTATTGCTGACGCCTGTGTTGGCTGCAACGTTCACAGAGATGGAGCTGAAGAGGTTGAAGCGGTTATCGATTTCAGGACCAAGGACGGGCTTCAATTTCACGAATTGACTCAAGGGAGCCATCTGGCCGTTGTTGCGGACAAACATGTTGCTCAGGTCGTTTTCGGTGGTTCTGCTTTGCGGATTGCTTTGCAGCATGACACGATAAACCTTCGAGAACTGGTTCATGTTGCTGACGTATGAACCGCCACAATAGCTTGCCAAAGCACTCAGAACGGTAGTTGGCGAAAGGCCTGCTCGCTTGCATTGAGCAGCATCCACCTCAACTTCGAACTGCGGGAAGTTGCGTTCGTAAGTGGTGATGCATCGACCAACTTCAGGATGCTCGCTAAGCTCGGCTATGAACTTCTTTGTGTAATCGAAGAAGAGAGCTTTGTCTGCTGTTCC
>JAFYYO010000034.1 GCA_017557475.1 Bacteroidaceae bacterium | reverse complement strand
TTTTGAGTTATAATAAGTTGAGTTTTTTCATTTCGGAATAAAGTCTTTGAACTGGAAGGCCCATCACATTGAAGTAGGAACCCTCGATTGAAGTCACGCCGATATAGCCAATCCACTCTTGTATGCCGTAAGCTCCGGCTTTGTCAAAGGGGCGATACTTAGTGACATAATGTTCGATTTCAGCTTCCGAGAGTTGGGCAAAAGTGACCTGAGAGACGGAAGAGAAGGTATAGTAAGACCCCTCTATATCTCCCCCTAAAGGGGAGACTTCTTGTCCTGTATCCTCCCCCTTTAGGGGGGAGTCAGAGGGGGTCTTCAGCGTTACTCCCGTCACGACTTGATGCGTTTTGCCAGACAACTTCCTAAGCATCTGCTTTGCATCTTCCTCATCGACTGGCTTGCCGAGAACTTCTCCATCGAGATACACGATTGTATCGGCCGTGATGAGCAGTTCGTCTTCGGAAAGAGTGTAAGCCGCGGCCTTCTTTCGACTGATATATTGCGGAATTTCCTCCATCGAAAGACCTTCAGGATAAGATTCATCCAGACCTTGAAGCGTGCGAACTTCATAGTCAAAACCAAGTCCAGCGAGGAGTTCCCTTCGTCGAGGAGAATTACTTGCCAAGATTATTTTCATTTTTTCTTTACCAACTAAACGCTTCTGCATTTGCCATCCATTTGCCTTGAGCCTTGAGAACTTGCTCGACGACATCGCGCACACAGCCTTGTCCTCCATTTCGATGACTAACGTACAGACTGATATCGCGAATCTCAGGAACTGCGTCTGCTGGGCAACAAGGCAGTCCTACTTGTTTCATCACTTCGTAATCGGGAATGTCGTCGCCCATATAAAGCACCTCTTCCCTTTTAAGATTGTATTTGTCAAGCAGTTGTTGCAGTTTCTCTGTCTTAACCGAACTGCCGAGAAAGACATCTTGTATCTGAAGTCCATTATAGCGACGACGTATTGCTTCCTCGCGAGCACCAGTGATGATGGCAACATGCAGACCTTCTGTTACTGCGAGGCGAAGCGCATAACCATCTTTTGTGTTGACAGAACGCATCAGCACACCCTCGTCGTTCGTCAGAATAGTCTCAGCGCTAAGCACGCCATCCACATCGAAGACGAGTGCCTTAATCTTTGTCAAATCGTAGTTTATCATCGTGTATGCTTTTGCTAAGTAGTTGATAGAGTTGGCGTTGCTCATCATCGAGGAGAGCCATTTGCTGCGACATAACCTCTTCGTCCCAACGAACTGCAGGGCCTGTTTGGGCTTGATGAGGAGTGAGATTTTCCACCTTATCTGCCGTTTCCTTGATGAGCGGAAGCATTGCCGAGAAGGGGATGCTGTGCGCTTCGAGAAGGTCGGCTGTGATGCCATAAAGGCGATTCACGAAGTTGCAACAGAACACGGCAGCGAGATGAAGATATTTGCGCTTCTCGCTTGTCATATGCTCCGCTTTGCTTCCCATACTTTCGGCAAGCAATCGAAGCAATTCGAGGTCTTCTTTTTGAGCAGCTTCTATATAAAAAGGCACCTTCTCGGCAGGCAGTTCTCGCTTCTTGGAGATAGTTTGCAAGGGATAAAGCACGCCTCTCCTCTTTTGAGAAAGCACATTCATCGGCACACTTCCAGCTGTATGAACAACCAAACCTTCGACGTCTATAAGTTCCTCAGCAACAGAGGGAATTGCCCTATCACTTATAGCGATGATGTAAAGGTCGGCATCAGTTGGAATGGGGCACTTTCTTTGACGTCCGCCAACACAGGTCACTTCGAAAGGCGACTTGATGTTCGCTTTTAGGAAGCTCGCCACATTGCCTGCTCCAATCAGTACTGTCCGATATGTACGCGATCCCATTTCAGTCGGTCTTCGTTTTGCGGCTTGCGTTCCATTCCTTTGTGTCCGACAGCAATCATGCAAACAGTTCTCATCTCATCGGGAATGTCGAGCAAGGACTTCACGATATCTTCGGTTGGACGACCTTCGCTGTCTTGTCTGTCGCGCAGTTGAATCCAACAAGCACCAAGCCCGAGGTCTTCGGCTTGAAGCAAGATATTGGTCGCAGCAACTGAGGCATCTTCTATCCAAACATCGCTTATTCTTGGGTCAGCAAGCACGACGATTGCCAAAGGAGCTCCTGCCAAAAAGTCGGAACCAACAGCTTTGCACCCACTCAAAACCGAGAGCATCTGCTTGTCTTCCACAACGATGAACTCGTAGCTATGGAGGCCTTTACTGCTTGGAGCCATCAAACCTGCTCGAAGCAACAGCTTCACCTCGTCGCCGCTCAAGAGTTCGTCCGTAAACTGACGCATACTGCGTCTCGTCTTTATCAGTTCGCTGAAATCTTTCATAAAATTTCTCTTTTGCTCCGCAAAGGTACGACAAAAGCGAGAGAAAAACAAAAGAAAAGAAGTTTTCTTTTACTTTTCCGAGCGCAGTCGTAGCTCGACACGAAGTGTCAAGGTACGACTTTTAGTTGAAAGTTGAAAGATGAAAGTTGAAAGTTATCACAATAAATCATCACTTTTAACGTTATTATATTAAATGAAACGTTTCTTATTGCTTCTTCTGCCTCTCTTTTGGGGCATTATGAACGTCTCTGCTCAAGAGGAAGAGCAGCAGGTCGATACCGCTAAGGTGCATCTGAAAGGTAGGGTTGTTGACGAGAGCCAAGACCCAGTCTCTTTGTGTCAGGTTCGCATCGAGGGTCAGCCTTTTGGCACTACTGCTTCGCTCGACGGGCAATACAATTTCTCCTTCCATACTGCCGATAGTGTCGTGGTCGTTTATAGCATGATTGGCTACGAGACTCGCAAGCGCGTCCTCAAGAAACCCAAAGGCAATCTGACGCTCAACATCGTGATGCGAGAAGGCGGCAAGGAACTCTCCGAAGTGACTGTCGCGGAGACTCGCCGACAAATGGGTTCGATGCAAGAACTCAACAAGAAAGACCTCAAGCGAATGCCCTCGACAAGCGGCAATGCCGTCGAAGAGCTTGTGGCCACGCAAGCTGGCGTCAGCACACATAACGAGCTTTCCAGTCAGTATAACGTCCGAGGCGGTTCGTTCGACGAGAACTGCGTCTATATCAACGGAGTAGAGGTTTATCGTCCGATGCTTATCAGTAGCGGACAGCAAGAAGGACTTTCCGTCATCAATAGCGACATGGTCGAGAAGATTAACTTCTCGGCAGGCGGGTTCGAGGCAAAGTATGGCGACAGGATGTCGAGCGTGCTCGATATCACCTATGCTCATCCCGAAAGGCTCGAAGCCACCGTGGCTGCCAGTCTTCTTGGCGCGAGCGTTTATGTCGGTTACGGCAAGAAGAAGTTCTCCTTCTCGAATGGACTGCGCTACAAAACCAACCAGTACATGCTCGGCTCGCTCGAGACGAAGGGCGAGTACAAGCCCAACTTCCTCGACTATCAGGCTTATATGCGTTGGGCTCCCTCAAAGAATTGGGCCTTCGACGCCATCGTCTATATCAATCGCAACAACTACAACTTCAAGCCAGCCGACCGCGAGACGAGGTTCGGAACGATGGAAGACGTGAAGAGCTTCAAAGTCTATTTCGACGGCAAAGAGGAAGACCAGTTCCAGACGCTCTTCGGCACCTTCCGCGCAGCTCGCATGCTTGGCAAAGGAGCAATCAGCCTCACCACTTCCCTCTTCAGCAATCGCGAAAAAGAGACCTACGACATTCAAGGCCAGTACTGGCTCAACGAGACGAATGGCGACGAGCAACTTGGCGTCGGCTCTTATATGGAACACGCTCGCAACTTCCTCTACAGCTCCGTCCAATCCATGAAGCTCGCCTACGACCTCAAGCTCGGCACCCATCAAATCCATACCGGACTTGGCTGGAAGCACGAGAAGGTTCGCGAGAACTCCAACGAATGGGAATATCGCGACAGCAGCGGCTACTCCGTTCCGCATACCGGAAACGACCTGCAAGTCATCTATAACATGCGAGCCAGCAACGAGATCAGCTCCAACCAGCTCGAACTCTATGCCCAGGACACATGGCGCAGAGAAAGCAGCCTCGGCATCCTCAGCTTCAACTACGGCCTTCGCCTCAGCTATTGGAGCTGGAACAAAGAGTGGCTCTTCAGCCCCCGAGCAAGCCTCGGCTTCGTGCCCGCATCCAACGACAACTTCACATTCCGCCTCGCACTCGGACTCTACAACCAACGCCCCTTCTATAAGGAGCTTCGCGACACCATCACCCTGGCTGGCAACACCACCGTTCAGCTCAACCAGAACATCAAGTCGCAGCGCTCCTTCCAAGTCGTCGCAGGCATGGAATACAAGTTCAAGGTCAGTGGCCGACCCTTCAAGTTCACCACCGAAGCCTACTATAAGGCACAATGGAAACTCAACCCCTACAACGTCGATAACCTCAAAATCGTCTATTACGGTAACAACTGCGCAACGGGTTACGTCGTTGGAGCCGACTTCAAGGTCTATGGAGAATTCGTACCAGGCACAGACTCCTGGATCAGCTTCGGTCTGATGAAAGCCTCGATGAACCTCAACGGTCAGAAGATACCGCAGCCCACCGACCAACGCTACAACATCAACCTCTTCTTCACCGACTACTTCCCGAACACGACGCGCTGGAAGATGAACCTCAAAGCCACCTTTGCCGACGGCCTGCCCTTCGGCCCACCGCATACCGGACTTGAGCGCAACGCCTTCCGAGCACCAGCCTACAAGCGCTTCGACATCGGCATGAACTACAGGCTCATTGATAACGAAGACCATCACCTGCGCCGTTGCAGGCATCTTCGCAACATCTGACTCGGCCTGGACTGCTTCAACATCTTCGGTCTCGACAACGTCAGCAGCTACTATTGGATAACGGACATCTCGAACCATCAGTACGCTGTCCCCAATTACCTCACAGGCCGCATGATAAATGCCCGCATCCTCGTCGAACTATAACAACAGCAAGAGCCCCTGCCGAAATTACGACAAGAGGCTCTTGCTGCTTTATAATAGCACGCTCTTACTGAACTGCGACTCTATCCCCTATTGCTTCCTCACAGGACGAACGCAACAACCAAAGGCACGGATTTGACGTGAGCAACTGATGTTGTTGATGTTTGTGTAAAATGTTAACGCTTGCGAATAAGCAGGTTCGCTTGTGTATAGAGAACGCGACCAGTAGTAAGCTTGTTTGTCTTTATCACTGATACCGTTTTCGAAGAAGTAACCCGTGAACGGGAAGAAAATGCTCTTGCCATTAATATTACTTGTTACCTTGCGCCCACTAACGCCATTCTGTGTTGTTAATGTAATCGTGGAGTATTGTATAAGTTCCTGGAACTGCTCCTTACTTGGCATTTGACAATCGCTGCCCCAGTTTATTGTGGCTGCATCGTCTCCAGGCAGAAGTTCTGTCAGCTCATCAGTAAAGCCATTGTAACCATAGCTGCTTTGGGAGCAATACTTTGTTAATGTAAGACCTGTGCCTTTGCAATACAAATAGTTGGTAAAGTTATAGTATTCCGTTGGAACATCTTTTGGCTCCGTCTCGCCCCAAGCGAAGTAATCACCAACATCCTCAGGACTTTCTGCGCCAACATTGGACGTTGCCCATAGTGTACCGCTTGGCAAGCCAAGGTCAATGAATTCATGAGCTGCTGAACGCACAGGACGGATGGACATACCATAGCCGCGTTCGAGTACGCCCACATAGCCCTGTTTTATGTTTAACTGACATGCGTTTAGGTTATTGTAGAGTGTACGCGACCAGTAGTTGCCCTGATTGCCTGCCTCTTTGTAATTATCGTTGAAGTAGTAGCCTGCTGCGGGTAGGAAGATACTCTTGCCGTTGCTCTTGCTTGTAATGAGCCTGCCCGTCACTCCATTCTGTGTCGTCCACTCTGTTGTGGTGTAGTTGCTATTAATGAGTTCCTCCAACTGCTCCTTGCTTGGCATCTTCCATTCGCTGCCCCAATTTGCAACAGCAGCGTCGTCTTCTGGCTGAAGTTCTTCTATGCCGTCACTGGATGTGTACTTGCTTAGATTGTTTTTAGTACCAAATGAATAAGTGCTCCATCCAAATGACGTCTTCGGCTCTGTCTCGCCCCATGCAAAGTAGTCGCCGTAATCCTCTGGGCTTTCTGCTCCGATGTTGCATGTTGCCCAAAGTGTTCCACTTGGCAGGCCGAGGTCGACATACTCGTAATTGTCAGCACAATTGTTTTCTGTAAAGCTGATGTTTTCTACCTTATTGACGTTGTATACGACAGTTCTGTTATCCGATAGCTTTATTAAAACAGACTGTGCCCAAGCGGTCTGCAAGCCTGCAATCATCAGAAGCAGGACTGCGATAAAGTACTTCTTATTCATTGTCATACTTGTTTCCCATGCCCTCCAGCACCAAAAGGACAGTTTGTATA
>JAFYYO010000305.1 GCA_017557475.1 Bacteroidaceae bacterium | reverse complement strand
GCTCCCGTCTCAGCCTTAATCTCTTTGAAGATGTTCTGAAGCGAGGGCGGAAAGGGAATGCCGTCGTTCACGCTGAAGCAAAGTCCGTGAGCCTGACCTGGTCCGTGATAGGGGTCTTGACCGAGGATGACGACGCGAACTTTGTCGAAAGGAGTCGTATCGAAAGCGTTGAAGATGAGCCTGCCAGGAGGATAGCAAGTACCCGAAGCATATTCCTGTCGCACAAACTGCGTCAGTTCTTGGAAGTAGGGCTTGTCGAACTCGCCCTGAAGTTGCTGCTTCCAGGAAGGCTCAATCTTGACGTCCATTTTTAACTAGCTCTTACTTCATCCTTCAGCCCTCAGCCTTCTTACTTAATCAGACACTTTCCCGTCATCTCCTTCGGCTGCTCCAGACCCATGATATGCAAGATACTGGGAGCAACGTCTGCGAGCACGCCGTTCTCTACCTCAACATCCTTGTTGTCAGTCACATAGATGAAGGGCACAGGATTGAGTGAGTGAGCTGTGTTTGGAGTGCCGTCTGGATTGAGAGCATTGTCGGCGTTGCCGTGGTCGGCGATGATGATGGCTTCGTAGCCCGTTGCCTTCGCTGCCTCGATGACTTCGCCAACGCACTTATCGACTGCCTTCACAGCTGCCTCGATGGCCTCGTAAACGCCTGTATGTCCCACCATATCTCCATTTGCGAAGTTAACGACGATAAAGTCGTACTTGTTGAGCTTGATGGCTTCCACCAGCTTGTCCTTCACCTCGTAGGCACTCATCTCAGGCTTGAGGTCGTAGGTCGCAACCTTCGGACTTGCCACGAGGATGCGCTCTTCGCCTTCGTAGGGAGCCTCTCTGCCGCCGTTGAAGAAGAAAGTGACGTGAGCGTACTTCTCTGTCTCGGCTGTGTGGAGCTGCTTCAAGCCCTTGCTGCTGATGTATTCGCCAAGCGTGTTCTCGACATTCTCCTTTGGGAAGAGGATGTGCACGCCTGTGAAGCTTGCGTCATAAGGTGTCATGCAGTAGTACTGCAGACCTGGAATCGTCTTCATTCCCTGCTCGATCATATCCTGCTGAGTCAGGACGATGGTGAGTTCCTTCGCACGGTCGTTGCGATAGTTGAAGAAGATGACCACATCGCCTTCCTTGATTGTGCCGTCGATCTTGCTGTTGTTAATGGGCTTGATGAACTCGTCGGTCACGCCTTCGTCATAGCTTTCCTGCATGGCCTCGAGGAGGTCCTTTGCCTGCTTGCCTTCACCAGAGATGAGGAGGTCGTAAGCAATCTTTACACGTTCCCAACGCTTGTCGCGGTCCATCGCATAGAAGCGACCTATGATGCTGGCAATCTGAGCGTTGCCTGCCTCTTCGCACTTAGCGATGAGCTGCTCGATGAAGCCGATGCCGCTCTTGGGGTCAGTGTCGCGACCATCCATAAAACAATGCACGAAGGTCTGCTTAACGCCATATTCCTTGCCAATCTCGACGAGTTTGAAGAGGTGGTCGAGGCTGGAGTGAACACCGCCGTTGCTGGTCAGACCCATGAGGTGGACATTCTTGCCCTGCTGCTTAGCATACTCGTAAGCGCTAACGATTTCAGGGTTCTTCATGATGCTGCCGTCAGCACAAGCACGGTTAATCTTGACGAGGTCCTGATAGACGATGCGACCAGCACCAATGTTGAGGTGTCCTACCTCAGAGTTACCCATCTGACCATCGGGCAAACCGACGTTCTCACCACTTGCCAAGAGTTGGCTGTGAGGGTAGGTTGCATTAATCTTGTCGAGGTTTGGAGTTGGAGTGTTGAAGATGACATCCCCTTTGCCATGAGCGCCTATGCCCCAGCCATCGAGGATCATCAAAAGAGCTTTCTTTGCCATAACTTTATATGTTTTAATGTTTATCTTTTCCTTTTTTGCGGGTGCAAAGTTACGACAATTAATTCATAATTCATAATTCGCAATTCATAATTTTTCATTCAGGCAGGCTTTATGAAAAAACTAGGCGTGGCTAATTGACAATCATAACGTGTAATGTTAGCAAAGATAACGTGTAATGTTCGCAAAGATAACGTGTAATGTTAGCAAATTAAACGTGGCATGTTAGCAAATTAAACGTGGCATGTTAGCTCTCCGCCCCTTTTGAGATGAGGGACAGTTTAAGCACCAAATACTCCCCACCCCTTAAGGGGCGGGGTGGCCGAAGGCCGGGGCGGGGTAACAAGTGCGGAAGATGTCTTACCCCACCCCTCGCTTTGCTCTTCCCCTCCCCTTAAGGGGCGGGGAGCTTTCCACAGGCTTTCTCCCAACTCTCCCTGC
>JAFYYO010000304.1 GCA_017557475.1 Bacteroidaceae bacterium | reverse complement strand
CATCCTGCCTGCAGGCAAGCAGCTGCCCAAGCCCGAACTCCTCTTCACCAAGATAGAAGACGAAGTCGTAGCCCAGCAGAAGAAGAAACTCGAGGACACACTCAAGGCCAACGAAGAAGCCGCCTACAAGGCAGCGACCGTCAAGCACACAGTCAGCTTCGAGGACTTCGAGAAGCTCGACATTCGCGTCGGACTCGTCAAGGCCTGCGAGAAAATAAAGAAGAGCAAGAAGCTCCTCAAGTTCACCCTCGACGACGGCAGCGGCCAGGACAGAACCATTCTCAGCGGCATAGCCCAGTGGTACGAACCCGAGCAACTGATAGGAAAAAGAGTCCTATTCATCGCCAATTTTGCCCCCAGGCAAATGATGGGAGAAGAGAGTCAAGGCATGATCCTGAGCGCCGTCAACTACAACGGCGACCTCAGCGTCACCACAACCCTCGACGAAGTCAAAGGCGGCAGCCAAGTCGGATAAAAGAACTCCATGAAACGAGCAACTTACCTCCTTGCCACTTTGCTGTTGTGGCTATGCTCAGACATTCTTCGAGCAGAGGTCTATTCTATTGACTTCAACAAGGGAACGGTAAGCGGAACTTTCATAAAGACTTCTGTAAAAGGTGTGTCGCCAGTTAATTTCTGTACTACAGGTGCAGACCTTTTTACATTACATTCAAACACAAGGAGTTGCTTCTACGATAGCAATGGCTGTGGCATTCGTGTGGGAGATGCAAGTGGCACAGGTCAGGCTCCTTTTATCATGACTCTGTGCGAGGAGATACAGAGCCAGTACATCGTGAAGGTTGTGGTGTATGCCTCAAGAGGAACGCAGGACACGAGTGCAAGTCTCAAGGTATATGCTGCAAACGACGTAATAAGCGAGGTTAGTTTTGCAGAAATGAAGGATTATGATTCGTCTTTCCCAGAGTCGGCAAACTACGTTCTTCCTGAGATAAACCTTTACAGAAAGTTCAAGAATCTACAGGTAGAAGCGCGAAGCACAAACTATGTCATTCTCCATCGCATAGACATCTATACCGCAGACGATAATTTCTTGGATGGAGTACATCTGCCTAAGGTTTTTGTCGATGAAATGGATGTTTTTTACAACTTTGTAGGTCAGCGCATCAGTCAACCTTCCCGGGGAATCTATATTAAAGGCGGCAGGAAATATGTCGTGAAGTGAGGGGCTCGGACTAGCCACGTCTAATTGCTCAATTAGCCACGTCTAGTTTGTCAATTAGCCACGTTAAGTTTTCCGACGTACCACGGAGTGTTATATCTTACCCCAGAGTTTGTATGGGTAGCGGCGCATGTGGGAGTTGTAGAAGCGGCGGTCGCCAGTGACTTCCGGTCCTATGAAACTGGGCTTTTCAAACTGGTCGCTCTCGCTCTCCAGCTCTATCTCTGCCATAATGAGGCCTGCATTGTCCCCTTCAAAAACATCGACTTCCCATGTGTGCTTGCCGTCTGCTGCTGGCACGAGCCAGCGCGTCTTCTCTATGATGCCTGGTTCGCAGATCTTCATCAAGGCTTCTGCCTCTGCCAGACTGATCTCTTTCTCCCATTCGAATCGCGCCAAGCCAGTCTTGTCGCTGGGACCTTTGATGGTGAGGTAGCCTTTGTCGCCCCTGATGCGGACGCGGACAGTGCGACCATTGCCGGAGGCGATGTAGCCCTGTGCTATGTGGGTGGAACTGGTGGCGAAAGGACGGAAGTCGCCAACGACGAGGAATTTGCGCTCGATTTCGGTTAATTTCATGGGAGTTAAATTGGAAGTTAATTCGCTGCGCTCATGGAAGTTAAAAGGGAAGTTAACTCACTGCGCTCATGGACGATAGTTTTGGGGGTGATGGGAGGAATGGGAGTTATAGGCACTCCCCCAAAGGGGGCGACTGGGGGCTGGGGGTCTCTTATTCTGCGAATTCCATGAGGTAGGCTTTGATGAAGGCGTCGATTTTGCCGTCCATGACTCCGCCGACGTCGCTGGTCTGGTAGTTGGTGCGATGGTCCTTCACTCGGCGGTCATCGAAGACATAGCTGCGGATCTGGCTGCCCCACTCAATCTTCTTCTTGCCTGCCTCGACCTTCGCCTGCTCGACCATTCGGTGCTGCAACTCTTTGTCGTAAAGGATGGAACGGAGCAAGCGCATGGCATTCTCCTTGTTCTTGGGCTGGTCGCGCGTCTCTGTGTTCTCGATAAGGATTTCCTCTTCCTCGCCTGTATAGGGGTCTTTGTACTGATAACGCAGACGGACGCCGGACTCGACCTTGTTGACATTCTGACCACCAGCACCAGAGCTGCGGAAAGTGTCCCAAGAGATGCGAGCCTGCTCGATGTTTACCTCGATGGTATCATCGACAAGAGGGGTGACGAAGACCGAGGCGAAGCTGGTCATGCGCTTGCCTTGGGCATTGTAGGGCGAGACGCGGACAAGGCGATGGACGCCATTCTCGCTCTTGAGGTAACCGTATGCGAACTCGCCCTGTATCTCGAGCGTGCAGGATTTGATGCCTGCATCGTCGCCATCGAGCAGGTTGCTGACCACGCACTTGTAGCCGTGAGTCTCGGCATAGCGCATGTACATTCGCATGAGCATCTGTGCCCAGTCCTGTGCCTCTGTGCCGCCAGCGCCAGAGTTGATTTTGAGGACGGCATCCATGCTGTCTTCTTCGCGACGAAGCATGTTCTTGAGTTCGAGTTCCTCGATGGCACTGATGGCTTTGGCATAGAGCGCATCGACCTCGTCCTCGGTGACGAGTTCCTCCTTGTAGAACTCGAAGGCGGTGTCCAGTTCATCGCAAAGTGTCTTGACTTCCGCGTAGCCTTTGAGCCACTTCTCGAGGCCTTTGACGAGCTTCATCTGTGCCTCGGCTCGTTTCTGGTCGTCCCAGAAGCCAGGAGCCTGAGTGCGGAGCTGTTCTTCTTCGTATTGTATCTTTTTGCCGTCGATGTCGAGGTAGCGGTGAAGTTGCTCAGTGCGGTCTTTGACGGATTTGAGTTGGTCGAGAGTAATCATAAATTGAAGACCCCCCTAACCCCCTTTAGGGGGAGTTTGGGGTTTTTGAATTTTGAATTAATTAATTTTGAATTGAGGAACTATTCCTCATACATTTTATCTATCTGTTCTTTATAT
>JAFYYO010000303.1 GCA_017557475.1 Bacteroidaceae bacterium | reverse complement strand
TGTCCGCCAAGCCCCATCTGCCTGATATAGCATAGTTCGCGCTGAATGATGCCCCAGTCCCAATCCTTCTCTCTTGGATGGAGGAAGTAGATGCCGAGGCCAGGAGCAACCGTCCGACCGTAGTCGTGCTCTGCCCAATCGGCTGCGAATGGGTAGAAGTGGTCGCCCTGAAAGTACATCATCGGCAGAAGCATGTCCATGATGCCCTCCTTGAGCCAGAGCTGAGCATCCTGATAGACTGCTCCGAGAGCCGACCAACCCTTAGCCGAGTAGCGACTCAGGTCTTTGTATTTGCCTACGGGAGAGCAACTTACGCGAACCCAAGGCTTGATTCCCTTGACGGCTTCGTAGGCATCGCGAACCATTCTGGTGATGTTGTCCTCTCGCCAAGACCGCTTGTCCTGCCCTTTTCCATACTTCTTATAGGTTGCCGCATTACCAAAAGAGCCTGCATTCTCTGGGTAGCGAATGTAGTCGAAGTGAATGCCGTCGACATCGTAACCCGTGACCAACTCCTTGCAACAAGCGGTCAGATAGGCGGAAGAGCTTGGCAGACCTGGGTCGAGATAGTATTGGTCGCCGTGCTTTTTCAGGAGTTCAGGATGCGTTTTGAGCAGGCTTCGTTTGCCCATCTTCTTGGCATTCTCTATCTTGAAGGCAGGGACGGTAACAATCCAGGCATGGAGTTCCATCCCTCGTTTGTGGGTCTCCTCGATGGCGAAGGCAAGCGGGTCGTAACCAGGGTCGCGGTCGAATGTGCCAGTCAGGCAGATGTCCCAAGGCTCTATCTTGCTCGGATAGATGACGGAGCCTCGGATGCGCGTCTGTAAGACAACGGTATTGATGCGGCAAGCCTGCAGTTGGTCGAGGATTTCGCAGAGTTCCTGCTTCTGTGCTTCCCTGTTAATCGAGTTCGTGGCCTTCGTCTTGGGCCAGTCCAAACCACTTATGGTCGTCAGCCAAACTGCGCGAACCTCGTGCTTTGGGGCAGTTGGAGCAGATTGGAAAAAAGACCCCAAATCCTCCTTTAGGGGGAGTACTTGAGTGCTTTTTGGCAGGTAATCGCTTTTCTTATGCTGGCTTTGAGCCCTTGTTTCTGTGCTGAAAAGGAGGGCAAAAAGGCTTATAATAATATAAAATGTGTGTTTCATGCCACAAAGATATAAAAAGATTAGGGATTAGAGATTAGAGATTAAAGATTTTTTTCGTATCTTTGCAAACGAAAATAACATCTTACATCAGACACTAGACTTCTTACATATTTTTATGATAACATTTTGCATAGCTTTGGCCTGCTTGGTGCTGGGTTACTTTATCTATGGCACATTTGTGGAGAAGGTGTTTGGCGTTGACCCGAATCGCGAGACTCCTTGCTACACGAAGCAGGACGGAACCGACTATATCCCGATGCCCACATGGAAAGTCTATACGGTTCAGTTCCTCAATATTGCTGGCACAGGACCTATCTTTGGAGCCATGATGGGCGTTCTTTATGGCCCTGCAGCCTATCTTTGGATAGTTTTGGGCTGCATTCTTGGCGGAGCCATGCACGATTATATGGCGGGCATGATAAGCATTCGCAGAGGCGGAATGGGACTTCCCGAGATAATCGGCGACGAACTGGGTAGTGTCTGTCGATTGGTGATGCGAGTTGTAACCCTTGTCCTGATGATTTGCGTGGGCGCTTCCTTCGTGCTGATTCCTGCAGGACTGATGGAGCAACTGACTTTGAGGCTGTTCGATGTGGGCGATACCAACCTGATTTGGACGGTCCTGATTCTCGTCTTCTACCTCGCCGTCACAGTCTTTTCTATCAACAAAGTCATCGGAACCATCTATCCCATCTTTGGAGCGGCTCTGCTCATCATGGCTGTCCTGATTGGTTTTGGCATCTTCACTCATGAAGGCAACATTCCCAGCCTTGCAGAAGCTTTTACCGACCATTATCCAGTCAGCTACACTCCTCTGTTCCCAGGACTCTTCATTACGATTGCCTGCGGAGCCGTCAGCGGCTTCCATGCCACGCAAAGTCCCATGATGGCGCGTTGCATCAAGAACGAGAAATATGGCCTTCGTTGCTTCTATGGAGCGATGGTGACCGAAGGCGTGGTTGCCCTCATTTGGGCTGCAGCTGCGATGAAGTTCGTCGATATGCTCGATATTGCTGGCGCGACGCCTTATGAGAAACTTTATAATGCCATGACCAATTGCGGCACAGTCAAGATGAATCCGGGCCTTTTGGTAGAGCGTATGTGCAACGATTGGCTGGGTAATGCGGGACTTGTGCTCGCTGTGCTTGGCATCGTCGCAGCCCCGATGAGTACTGGTGGTAGCGCTTTCCGAGCAGCCAGAATGATTGTGGCGGATTTCAGCCATTACGACCAGAAACCCCTCCTGAAGCGTCTTATCCTCACAGCCCCTTTGTTTGCTGTCGCCATCGCCATGCTGAATGTAAGCAGCTTCAAGGTGCTTTGGCTCTATGTCTCTTGGTTCAATCAGGTTTTGGCAACCTTCACCTTCTTCACAATTGCGCATTTCCTGAAGCATAGGACAGACGGGAAAGGCATCCTGCCGAGCTGGTCTTGGCTGATAGCCTACTTCCCCGCAGTCTTTATGTGTGCTGTGAGTGCCTGCTTCATACTTATAGACAAAGAGAACGGCTTCGGCCTCGACACAACTTTGGGATATTGGATAGGTGGAGCCTTTACCGCTATCGTGGCAGTTTGGTTCATGATTAAGAATTTTAAACGATGATAACATTCTCAGTTTCACTGGTTTGCCTCCTTTTAGGCTATTTGCTTTACGGAGCCGTCGTTGAGCGAGTCATCAAGCCCAGCGACACGACTCAGATGCCTTGCTACACAAAGAGAGATGGCGTCGATTTCATTCCCATGCCTGCTTGGCGAGTCTTCCTGATTCAGTTCCTCAACATCGCAGGAACAGGCCCCATCTTCGGAGCCATTATGGGCATCCTGTTTGGTCCAGCAGCTTACCTTTGGATAGTGTTCGGCTGCATCTTCGCTGGAGCCGTCCACGACTACCTATGCGGCATGATTTGTATCCGTCAGGGAGGCGTCTCTTTGCCTGAGATTATCGGCAACGAGTTGGGCAACGGAATGCGAATAGTGATGAGAGTCGGAGCCCTTGTGCTTTTGGTTCTGGTTGGCGCAGTCTTCGTAACGACGCCAGCTTCCTTGCTCGACAATATGACACCCGATAAAGGCTGGTTCTTCTCGAACGGCTTCTGGCTGACTGCCATCTTCCTCTACTTTATCCTTGCCACACTTCTTCCTATCGACAAGCTTATCGGCAGAGTTTATCCGCTCTTTGGATTTGCTCTTTTAGCGATGGCTGTCGGCATTTGCTGGGGCATTTACACGAAGGAGGGTTGGATGCCTGAACTGACGGACGAGCCTTTCATCAGTCATCACCCGAAAGGCCTGCCCATCTTCCCATTGCTCTGCATCACAATAGCTTGTGGAGCGATTAGCGGCTTCCACGGAACCCAGAGCCCGCTTATGGCTCGATGCCTCACCAACGAACGTCTTGGTCGCCCAATCTTCTACGGAGCCATGATTACTGAGGGCGTTGTGGCACTCATTTGGGCAGCCGCAGCAGTCAAGTTCGCCAGCATGTTACCAGGAGAAGAAGGAGCGACGGCCTATGAGAAGCTTGCGGCTCTGGGCAATCCAGCCATTGTGGTGAAGGAGATTAGCGTAGGTTGGATGGGAACCGTTGGAGCCATTCTTGCCATTCTTGGCGTGGTTGCAGCGCCCATTACAAGTGGCGATACAGCCTTCAGGAGCGCTCGACTCATTGCAGCCGACTTCCTGCATCTCAGCCAGAAGAAGATTGTAAAGCGACTTATGCTTTGCCTGCCCCTTTTCGCCATCACGACAGCCCTGTTCTTCATCGACTTCAACGCCCTTTGGCGCTACTTCGCATGGACGAACCAAACCCTTGCCTGCATCATGCTTTGGGCAGCTGCAGTATGGCTCAGAAAGCAGAAAAAGTTCTACTGGATAGCACTCGTGCCCGCACTCTTCATGACCGTCGTCTGCACCAGCTACATCCTCATTGCCCCCGAAGGCTTCGGCCTCTCCCTCAACATAGGACTCACAGCCGGCTTCGCCATGATGGCTCTGCTGGCAATACTATATGCAATAAAAAAGAAGTAAAAATGGTTCCGCACCTTAGAGATGCGCCTTGGTGCTAAAGCATCTAAGAAGTAATAAAAGGGAGTTAAGCCAGCAAGCTGGCTGGGAGTTAAGCGCTAAAGCGCAGGACAATACAACAAGGACCTGGAGCTATCGTCCATGAGCAAAGCGAATTAACTTCCACGAGCGCAAGCGAGTTAACTTCCATGAGCAAAGCGAATTAACTTCATTATAATAACTCCTAAATAATTAACATTATGAAAAAAATCATTCTTTCCCTGCTTTTCGCAGTAGTTTCAATGGGTGCTTTCGCACAGTTCGAGCAAGACACAAAGTACGTTAGTGCTTCACTCACAGGTTTTGGAATGAGTTGGCAAGACAATGCAGGCTTTGAGCTTGGCCTTGATGCCGTTGGCGGTTACTTCGTTGCCGACAGTTGGATGTTGCTTGGTCAGTTTGGCTGGGCTCATCGCAAACATTTCAACGAATTCAATCTGGGCGCAGGTGCTCGCTACTACATGCAGCAGAATGGCCTCTTCTTCGGCGGTCTTCTCAAGTATAATCATGTAGGCACACAGGCTAAGAACGACAACTTCCTCCTCTCTCCAGAAGTTGGTTACTGCTTCTATCTGAACAATCATGTCAGCATCGAGCCAGCAGTCTATGTCGACATGTGTCTGAACCACTTCAAGGACTACACAAAGATTGGCCTGCGCATCGGCTTCGGCTACTACTTCTAAGTTTTAGCCAATCCTAAGCCACAAAAAGAAAGCCGCCCTGAATGAGCGGCTTTTCTGTTTCCTATTTTATCTGTTTTACCTTATATCCTGCGTCGCGAAGCATTTGGACGACGCCACTCGGACCAACCAGATGCCCTGCTCCAAAGACGAACATTGTGGGACATTCCTTCATCGCCTCCTTTATCTTGGGTATCCATTTCTCGTTGCGCGCCTTGAGTAGCTGCGGACTCTTCTCGATGAACGCTGTCTCGTCGCACAACCGCACGAAGCTTTCATAGTCGCCTGCCTCCCAATATTCCTGGCATTTCTCGAAGAAATGCTTCTGTTCGACGGCCTTCTGCTTGCGTTCCTCGTAGGTGTTGAGGACTTTCATGAGAGTGTCCACCTGAGCAGGAATGTTCTGCGTCAAAGTCTCGCGGAGCTTTGCCAAACTGTCCTGCTGCACTTGGTCGAGTTGTCCGATAGCCATATTGCGCTCCTTAGCCCTTTCTACGCAGGCCTTGTCGATGATGGTGCTAGGGATGGATGCGAAGGAGGTGCCGATGAGCAGGTCGATGGTGGTAGAAAAGGCGAGAGGCATTAAGTGCTTCATCTGCTCTAAGCCCACTTCCGCAGACAAGTAGAACTTCTCGTCCGTCATTCTAGCCTTCGCCTCCTCGTCCGTTGTCCGCGCCACAATCATCTCTTTCGTTTGCTTCGCCATAACGGTTTTCAGCAGTTCCAACTGTTCGGGAGTGAGGAGGTCGTAGATGGTCATGCTGTCAGGAAGCATCAAAGCTTCTTGTCCGCTGTTTATAAGCTCGTCCTTCTTCTGCTGGTCGGTAAAATCCATCTCGGCGAAGAGTTGTTGGCATTTAGCCTCCGCTTTCTGGTAAGAGGGGGTGCTGTCCAGCAGACTGCCTGGGAGCGTATGAATCGTGCCGAACAAGTAGGAAGGCTTCTTCAACCTATTCCCGCTAACGCGAAAAAGGAACTGCGCATCGGCGGAAACAGAGGTCAAAGCAAACAGAACCAATAGGAATAATATCTTTCTCATTTTATCTGGTTTAATCGAAATTGCCTGCAAAGATACGGAAAAGCGAGCAAAGAGCCAAATTTATTTGAGCTTTTTCGAACTGACGGAGCAGCGAGAGCCATCAAACTTGTTTGTTTTGGCCGAGTCGTGATGGAAGTCGACAAAGTCAATGAGAGGAACTAAGACCAAGGTCTTCCGCACATAAAAAGTGCGCCTTCGAGGACTCTTTGGAGCCACGGCGCAATGTTAATTGCGGAAGCTGCAAAAGCATGCAAGAAAGTACGAAAAGATTAGAGATTAGGAGTCAGAGATTAGAGTTTTTTTGCTTAATCCATTGTTCTTGCGCCAGAATACAGAAAACCACAAAAAAGAAAGCCCCGCTCATTTCGAGCGAGGCTCCCTTAAAAGTATGTCGAAGTGGTTACTTCACCAGAACTTTTCGTCCGCCAACAAT
>JAFYYO010000302.1 GCA_017557475.1 Bacteroidaceae bacterium | reverse complement strand
TGCTTCCGTCAATGTGGCTTTGGAAAGTGCAACCTTCTTCGGTCAACTTGCGAATGCCTGAAAGCGAAAAGACCTGGAAACCTCCGCTATCGGTCAGGATTGGTCTGTCCCAACCATTGAAGCGATGCAGACCGCCTGCTTTCTCGAGTATCTCCGTACCTGGACGAAGATAGAGATGATAGGTGTTGCCGAGAATAATCTGAGCCTTCACTTCATCATGCAAGTCGCGATCAGTAATGCCTTTCACGCTTCCCACAGTCCCCACAGGCATGAAGATTGGCGTCTCTATCTGCCCATGATCGGTCGTGATGAGTCCGGCTCTGGCATTCGAAAGCGGGTCAGTATGTATTAATTCAAATTGCATTTCTTAAATCATAACGTGTGTCGTGGGCAAACATTACGTGTATCATTCGCAAACATAACGTGCGTCGTTGGCAATCATAACGTGTTACGTTTGGCTTCATAACGTGTTATGTTTTCACGAACGGTCTTTCTCTTCGTCAAACGTAAACGTGATGGGGTTCTTCACTTTCTCGTCGAGCAAGGCAAAGTCGAGTACATCCTGAATGTCAGCAACATAGTGGAAGCTAAGACCTTTGAGGTACTCCTGCGGAATCTCCTCGATGTCTTTCTTGTTCTCTTTGCAGAGGATAATGTCCTTAATGCCAGCTCGTTTGGCTGCGAGAATCTTTTCACGAATACCGCCTACAGGAAGCACTTTGCCTCGAAGCGTAATTTCGCCAGTCATAGCCAATCCAGCTCGAACTTTCCTTTGAGTGAGGGCAGAGGCGATACTCGTAGCCATCGTGATACCCGCACTTGGTCCGTCTTTGGGGACAGCACCTTCAGGAACGTGAACATGCAGGTTATAGTTCTCGAAGATGCGTGTGTCGATGCCCAACTTATCTGCATGCGCCTTGATGTATTCCAGGGCAAGCAGAGCACTTTCCTTCATGATGTCGCCCAAGTTTCCTGTAAGCGTCAACTTGCTTCCCTTGCCTTTGCTCAGGCTTGTTTCGATGAAGAGAATCTCTCCGCCAACACTTGTCCAAGCAAGACCAGTTACGACGCCTGCGTAGCCGTTGCCTTGATAGGAATCGCGACTGAAGATAGGCTTGCCGAGCAACTCTTCCGCCTCCTCGACGGAAATGCTGTGGTCGTTCTTCATCTCTCCTTTAGCCACCTTGAGAGCGACTCTGCGGAAGAGCTTATCTATCTGTTTCTCAAGGCCTCGCACACCACTTTCTCTTGTGTATCGCTCGATGATGAACTCCAAAGCGGGCTTGCTGATCTTGAGGGCCGTATGCTCCTTCAAGCCGTTCTTCTCGCGATTCTTAGGAACAAGATGTCGCTTGGCAATCTCAATCTTCTCCTCCGTGATATAGCCATCCACTTCGATGATTTCCATACGGTCGAGTAGGGGACGAGGAATCGTGCCTGTATCGTTTGCAGTCGCGATAAACATCACTTTGCTCAGGTCGTAATCGAGGTCAACATAATTATCGTGGAAGGCACTATTCTGCTCAGGGTCAAGCACTTCGAGCAAAGCCGATGAGGGGTCGCCATGAACGGAACCAACTGAAACCTTATCAATCTCGTCGAGGATGAAGACGGGATTCGAACTGCCAGCTCGTTGCATGCTTTGGATGATACGACCAGGCATAGCGCCAATATAGGTGCGACGATGGCCGCGAATCTCACTTTCGTCGTGAAGTCCGCCCAAACTGACGCGAACATACTTCCTGCCGAGCGCTTCTGCAATACTCTTACCGAGGCTCGTTTTGCCCACTCCGGGAGGGCCATAAAGGCAGATGATGGGGCTTTGACGGTCCTTTCTCATCTTCAGGACAGCGAGGTGTTCAAGGATACGTTCCTTCACCTTTTCCATCCCATAATGGTCGCGATTGAGCTTCTTCTCTGCCTTCGAAATGTCGGTATTGTCTTTGGTACATTCGTCCCAAGGAAGCCCCACAACTGTCTGAAGATATTGCAGTTGCACATTATAATCGGGCGACTGGATGTTGATGCGGTTCAGCTTCGAC
>JAFYYO010000033.1 GCA_017557475.1 Bacteroidaceae bacterium | reverse complement strand
GAGTTGTGTGTCGACCAAGAAAATCGTCTATTTCCAGGACCCTGATGAAGTGTTCAATCAAGGGGAGCAGATAATGCAACAATATGAGATGAGACTCAAACCGGCTGACCAAGTGCTGATTAAAGTCACTTGCAACGAACCAGCGCTCCTTACCATCTTTGCGCAGGATGTTATGATGGGAACCGCTGGCGCCAATGTCAGCTCTCAAAACATCTCCAACACAGGCAATATGACAAATGCTTATGGCTATACAGTCAGCAACGAAGGTTTCGTTACTTTGCCAGCTGTGGGACGTGTGCAAGTTGCAGGTTTAACCTCCGATGAAGCAGCTCGTCGCATCGAAGAGAGCATCATCTCGGCCAATCTCATCAAGGACCCTGAGGTGACAGTTCGCTTGCTCAATGCTCGAGTTGCTGTGCTTGGAGCGGTGAAGAGTCCGCAAGTTGTCAGTCTTACCAGTGAACGCAACACTGTCCTCGATGTTTTGTCTCGTTGTGGCGACGTTGCTGATACAGGTCTTCGACAGAAGATAACTCTCTATCGAGAGGAGAATGGTCAACGCAAGAAGTATCCTATCGACCTTACAAAGGCAGATGTGTTCAACAGTCCTGCTTATTATGTTCAGCAGAACGACCTTATCTACGTCGAGCCCAACAAGAGTCAGACAGTCAAGAGCAGTGCTTTCTATACCTTCCTTGGCGCAGGTGCAAGCATCCTCGGTGTAGTAACATCTGTTGTCGCTCTTGTCTTTGCTATAAAGAAGTAAGCGTAAGAGAACTAAATCTTGATTGAGCCCCATTCGGACGGAGCGACTGTAGAGATGTCGAAACCGTCCATCCATAGGCCTGCGGAAATACTTCGCAGGCCTTTTCTGTACAAGTAGTTCGAGGGGATGCCTTTGATGAGGAGGCATTGATGAAAGTGTTCTATGTTCGTGGGCAACGAGAAGTTGGCTTTGTTCTTCGCAGTAGATAGTTCTACGGGGATGCAGTGGTCGATATCGGTACAAAGAGAATCAGAGGATAGGAGGAGGTTGCTTTGGTTGTCAGCCTCGACAGAGAAGACGGCATTGTTCATAGAGCGAGGCGCCGTCCCCACCATATAACCCATCACCCAAACGGCTTCGCTGCCTGAAAGTTCTAAGGAACAAATGTCTGTCACAGTGTAGGGACGCACTCTCGAGCCTTCGCCTGAACCGATAATCTTAGCTGTCAGTTCCGAGTCGTCAGCAGCAGTGTTGTCTGTCTCGTCGGTCGGGTCTATCTTTTGGCAGCAGGCAAACAACAGGCAGAGCAGCAGCAGGCTATTCCTCTTCCGTAAAAGCATCCAATACCTTCTTGCAGACCTTCGGCAGGTTGTACTTGTAATAGACCGTGTCGCCCCATAGCAACAGATAGACGAGGCAGAGGAAGATGCCCCATCCAAGCAATATCATCATAGCGTAACCCATGGTTATCTGATAAAAGTCACATTATTTACTGCAAAATTACACATAAATAATTGAATAATGTAGAAATAAAGCGTAAATTTGCAGGCAGAACCAAATAAATAGCACAAAATGTTCCTTCGTCATCGCTTTGAGCGTCTTTTCTTGCTCTTTATCGCTTGTTCTTTACTCTTTTATGTGTCTTGTCAGTCGGGACCTGAGGAGACAGATGGTCAATGCACTGTGACTTTCTCTGTGACGAACTACAGGCAGACGAGTTTCGACGACCTTTCGGGTTCGGGAACAAGCAGAGCGATGTCTGCTTATGAAATAGCGACATTGGCACACTTGCTCATTACTGTGTATGACGCAGAGAGTGGAACTCAGGTGATTGCTCCGATGCAGCATAATCACGAGGATTACGAGAAGAATCCGTATGACTATCCGAAGTTCACGGTGACGTTGCCTTATGGTCATTACCGCGTGCTTGTGCTCGGCTTCAATGGCTCGCGTGCCTGCAATGTAGCTTCGCCTAATTGCATAACATGGGCTGATAACTATGTGCCCAACACGTTCCTATATTGCGAGGATTTCACGCTTAATGAGGGGACGACTCTGAACAAGGAGATTACGCTCAGGCACGTTGTGGCTGCGTTTTGTATGATGGCTGAGGATGTTGCTCCTGCTAACCTCAAGAAGGTGCGCTTTATCAGCACTGCAGGCGGCACAGTGTTGGATGCAATGACAGGCTATACTCCTCAAAGCACAGGCGGCAGGACGTCGGAGATTCTCGTGCGTGATGAATACATAGGAATAAAGGATACTTTTACTGTCTATCTCTTTCTGCCTGAGGAACAGATTACTACGAACTACACTGTTCAGGCGCTCGACAAGGACAATAAGGTGCTCAATGAGAAGCATTTCAACGATGTTCCGCTTCGCATCAATTACCTGACCTCTTGGCAGGGGAAGATGTTCGAGCAGGGCAGTGAAGATGTCCCGAGCACGCAGAATGGCTTCAGCATTCAGTGGGACACGAATTGGGCGGACACCTTAAAGTTTGAGCCTTAAGTCGAGACCAACTTGCAGAGGCGTACCTCTTTGCGAGAAGACTTGACCGCGAGTAGCAAAACTGAAGGCGTCGTAGCGTGTCTGAGTCAGGTTGTTGCCCCAAAGAGCGAGTTCAAGGTTGTCGTGTGTGACGGATAGCCTTGCGTCGAGCAGTGCGTAGAAAGGCTGTTCGAGGTCGTTCTCCCTTGTCCAATAGATGCGTCCTGCCCCTTTACCGCCTGCATAGAGACAGATGTGCTGCAGCCATCCGTTGGTGTGCCAAATGTAGCGGGCTCCGACAGACATCGTGTGTTGCGGTGCGAAGGGCACGAAGTAGTCGTCGGGATGCTCTTCGTTGCCTGAGTGGCGAAGGGTTGCGTGTGTGTAAGCGTAGGATGTATTGACGGAGAATGCGTCTGTGATGGACGCTTGTAGCGAGGCTTCCATACCGATGCTGCGGCTGTGGTCTGCGTTGACGGTGATGCGTCCCATACCACTTTCTGCCATTTGGCTGAGTTGCAGGTCGCGTGTCTCAATCCAAAAGGCTGCGAGGTCGGCTTTGAGGCGTCCGTCGAGGAAGTTGAGGTGTGAGCCAATCTCGTAGTTCCACGCAGTTTCGGGCTTGTAGGCGGTCTGTTCCACGTCGGGTCTTTCTATGTTGGGCATATTGCTGCGGATGCGTCCCATAATCATATCGACGTGTCCCGGGGGCACGGGCATTCCTGCGAAGAGGTTGTTGAGGTAGGCTTCTGTCCCTGCGTCGATGCTGCTCATCATTTGCCTGCGCATCTCGGTCTGCAGCAAATCGCTGAAGAGTTGGACGTTGTAGCCGCCTGAACGATAACCTCTGCTTACGGATGCATACACGTTTCCTGTCTGTCCGAAGTCGTACTTGAGGGCAGCCTTTGGCAGGCAGTGTACGTGGCTTGTGCTTGTCTTTCCGATGAAGGAGGATGCTGCATTGAGGTCGTAGAGGTAGACGCTGTTGCGTGGATTGCTGCTGTTGATGGCGAAGTCGAAGTCCACGCTGTTCGGAGCGTTGTAGTTCATCTTGATGCGCTCATAGTCGAGCCGTGCGCCGATGGTGAATGAGAGGTTCTTCACAATCTCGATGGTGGACTGATGGAAGATGCCTGCGTTGAGGGTAGGGGTGTCGAAGACTCCGCCCATAGGCAAGGTGCTGTTCTTCAGTGCGATGGACATTGGTCCCATACCTTGTGGCGTGAGGTCGGGCAGGCTGCGGTTGATGAGACTTGAGAGCCAATCCACGCCTTCCTGATAGAAGGTGACGGGAGCCTTCGTGTTGAGCCATTCGTATTGGAAGTTGATGCCTGATGTCCATTGCCAACGTTTGTTCTCTTTCGACTTGACGGCAATCTCTTCGCTGAGCACCTTGCCGAGTTGCTTCTGTTGGAGCGAGTAGAGGTCTTGTCGGGAGAAGTCTTGGTCCATAAACATATCGTCCTTGAGGAACTGAAAGCCTGTCGTGCTTGTCATCATCACGCGGCCGAGGTCGTGCTCAGCATTGAGTCCGATGTTCAGGAGGTGTCGCAGGTAACTCGATTCTCTGTTGTAGGCTACGTGTCCTGCGTCTTCGCCTTGTTTGGCAGCATAGGGATAGCCGCCTTGCTTGGTCCACTGATAGCGGACGGAGAGGTCGAGACGTACCTTGTCGGAGGGAACGTAGATGCCTCGCCAACGTGCTGCTATGTCGTCGCCTCTGTCTACGCGTTTCCCGTCGAGGGCTTGGTTCTTGTAGAAGCCGCCGAGATGTTCGTAACTGACACCTGCGCTGAAGGCGAACTTGTCGGACGGACGGTGGTAGTGCGTCACACGCGCACGATAATTATTATATGTGGCGCCGCTGAGCATCAGGTCAGTGCCTTGATACTGCATTGGGTTCTTCGTATAGACGCGCATCAAGCCGCCTATGGTGTTGCGACCGAAGAGTGTGCCTTGCGGACCGCGCAGAACGTCGATTCTGTCTGCGTCGGAGAGGTCTTGGTCGAAGGTGCTCATATTCGACAGGGGGATGTCATCGACGTACATACCTACGGCAGGTGTACCGATTCGGCTACCTACGCCTCGCAGGTAGATGCTGCTCGTCAGGCGGCTTCCGTAGTTGGGGATGAAGAGCGCGGGTGTGTGTGCCGTCAGGTCCTTGATGTTGTTGATGCCTTTCTCCTGCAACTGACCTGCTCCAAACGACGATGAGGAGAGGGGTTGCTGACGGAGAGCGGAGTGCTCTTTCGGTGTGCTGACGACGACAACCTCGTCCATCTTGTGGACGGAGAGCGTGTCTGTTTCGTGAGCGGAAAGGGTGAGGGGGAAGATAAGGGCAAGGAGTTTATAGTTCATTTTCTTTTGTGGTTTGATTTTACGGCTGCAAAGGTACGACAAAAGTCTGTGCTTTGCCTTAAGATTTTCTTAAGATTCCGTGCTCTCCATCGGTATTGCGAGTTCTACTCCCATTATGTCGCCTTCTGCCGTGTGCTTGTTGCCCATACGGATTGGAATGCCGAGATAGGCTGCCTGTTGACGTGCGGTCTGCATCTCGCTGAAGTCTGAGCAGATGCCTGTCGAGGTCAGTGTCAGGGTGTATTCGCGAATGGTGAGTTGGGAGGCTATCTCCCATCTGCCGCCACTTGGGGCATACTTGAGGAAGAGGGCGAAGACGGCGGAGAATATCTGATGCAGGATGTCTTCGTCCACCATAATTTCATAGACGAAAGGCGTAAGCCTAAGATAGCAACGTATGTCCTTCTTCCGCAGCACATCCTCGTGGCACATTAGCATCTCGCGCAGGAAAGCGTCTATCTTGACGACGCCTGAAGCGGGTGCTTCGTGAGGCAGGATGAGCCCTACGCCTCTAATGGTGCGCACGGGTCCGTCTTTGGTCCATCCGAGTTTGTGTCGCAGGGAGGAGAGGTGGACGTCGAGCGTGCCTGTGTCGTAGAGGAATCGTTCTCCCCAAACGCCTTCTATGATGTCGTCTCTTTTGCACACTACTCCCTGATGCTTAAGTAGATAGACGAGCAGACGGTACTCTGTCTCGGTGAGCAGAACGGGTTTGCCCGAGAGGGTTGCCTGATGCGAGGCGGTGTCGACTTGAAGGTCGGCGTAGTGTATGGTGGCCAACATCGGTTTTACTTGCCGTAGTCTTCGGGAGTGAAGGTCAGTTCGAGGATGACCTTTTCTGTTGTGATGCTTCGGTAGAGGTAGGCGAAGTTGATGCCTTCGTCCTTGTAGGGCTTCAGTGAGAGGCTGCCCTTGAGTTCCTTGAGCAGGTTGTTGCTAAAGTCCTCGATTATTCCATCGGTGTAGAGGCTGTCGATGTCGAGTTCGCCTGAAACGGTGTAGTACTCGGTCAGCGTGCGTCTGTCGATGTCGTAGGCAATGCTGTCCATCCGTGTGTAAGGCGACACGTCTTTTGGGCATTCCTTCTCGGTGAACTGTTCAAACTCGCGGCGGAAACGCTCGTCCTTAGTCTCTCGCTTGCAGCCTCCGAATAGAAGCGCTCCAAAGCACAGTATGGTAAATAGTCTTTTCATTATCGTCTGTTGTCCGTAGTCTGTTGACCTTCGGTCGAGACTGCTCCCGCTCGGCAATGCTCAAACACGTTTGGCAATGCTCTCGCTTACTCGCAGCCTTGTCCTCAAAAACGTCGCGCAAAGATATACTTTTTCTTGAAATAATCCCTCAACAGCAGTTGATAAATGTCAAAAATATGTCGGAAAACATAAAATAAGTATGTAAATACTTGTCTAATTATGGAAATTGCCGTACCTTTGCACGCAGATTAAGTGAGAGAATAAGATTGAATTAGGAATAACTAAAAACGTTTTTAAAGTTATGACAGCATTAGTTGGAACATTGGCAGGTGCCATTTGGAATGCACTCAACGAGAATGGTGCTTTGAACACTAAGGACCTGAAGAAGGCTACAAAGATCAAGACCGACAAGGACTTGTATCTCGCTCTCGGTTGGCTGCTCCGCGAAGACAAGGTGGTAGTAGCAGAGGCTGAAAAGGTCATCACCGTTGCTCTGAAG
>JAFYYO010000301.1 GCA_017557475.1 Bacteroidaceae bacterium | reverse complement strand
TCCATCGAGTGAATGTACTCCGACTTGAGGTCAGGATTGCCGATGATTCTCGTGTGATAGTCCTCATAAGTAATGTAGGGCTCGAGTTTCCAAATGCCTGGACGGTTCGTCCTTCGCGAGTAACCAAGCGTGAAAGTACCTGCTTTGTTGGTCGTATAAGCCAGATGCGTTGACGGATAAAGCTCGGTATATTTCTTATAACGACTGGTAATGGTGGGCAAATCCATCTCGTCTATGACATTATCTATGCGGAGACCAGCATCGAATTGGAAAGGCCCGATGCGGTCGTTCACCTGAACATAAGGGCTATGCGTTTGCCTTCGATAATAGAAAGGCGCATAGAGGTCATCCTGCCAAACAAACTCTTGCTTGGGCAAATCCCAGTAACAAATGCGGTAATCGCCGTGCTCGCTATAGGTTGTGTATTGATATCCGACCTCGAGAATGCCTGTTTGTCGGTAGTGAAGCTTATAGGAAAGAGCTCCGTCGCAATCCCAATGATGCTCGGTTTCGTAGCCTCGAGTGCCTTCCTGTCGCGCTCCATTCGGGTCGAACATATTGCTCTCAGTATATTCTTCCGAGAAGCGATCATAGCGGAAACGATTGTTGATGTTGATTTCATCGCCTCTCTCGTTAAGTTTCCAAGTGTAATCGATGGCCGTTTGGAAGAGTTTTTTCGTCAACTTATAGCGGTCGTGACTGTCAAGGAGGTCGGGGGAGAGGTTCGTAAGGTAGGTCATATCGCCGCCTCTCGGATTGATTGTTCTTCCACCTTGCAGGTCGATGTTGAGCCGATGCCAGCCATCGTTGAACTCATAACCGCCTTGCCCGATATAAGTTCGGAAGTCGCGAAAGCGTGTGCCATCAGCAAAAGAAGTCACAGAAACGCCTTTAGCCGATGTGGTTTTCTCTTGTTCGAAATCGCTCTTGTTGTGAATGTCCGAGCCTTGTCCCCCTACATATATATTATGGTGACCCGTTCTGTAGTTGATTTTTGTGTCGAGCGAAAGTGTTCTCCAAGTGGAGGCAGTTCCGTTTACACTAACGTCCCAACCTTCCGTCTCACTTCGTTTTGTGACGATATTGATGATGCCCACATCTCCATCGGTCTTGTATTTGGCAGACGGAGTAGTGAGAATCTCGATGTCCTTAATGCTTGCCGCGCCAATCATCTGCAGGGCTTCTGTGCCTGAAAGAGGCGAAGGCTTGCCGTCCACATAGACGAGAAACTCCTGACTGCCACGAAAAGAGAGGCTTCCATCAGCATCTACAACGACTCCAGGCACAGCTCTCAGCACATCGAAAGCCGTTCCGCCTTGAGCCGTAAGCACTTGCCCAGCATCGATTCTCTGCCTGTCCAGGCGATAACTGATGCGTTGCCTTTGTCCGTTAATGCTTACTTCCTGCATCAAAGTCGAGTCGCTCAACTCTGACTTTTGTTGAGCCTTCAGACTTATTGCCTGCAGAAAGAGCAAACAAAGCAGCAACTTCGGCTGGATGCGTGCCATAAAATGGTTCCTTTTTACCTACTACTTTGCAAATTTACACATTTCTCTTGTATTATTATTGCATTTTGAGAAATTAATCCTATATTTGCAGAAAAAACATACAACCATGCAAAAGAAACGTTCATTTCATCGCTTATTTCTGTTTATTTTGTTGAGTGCGGCTTCTTATACCGTGCAGGCTCAGCAGTATCCCTACCAGAACCCAGAGCTCAGTCCTAAGGAAAGAGCCCAAGATCTCTGCAAAAGACTGAGGTTGGAGGAAAAGGTGGGGCTCATGATGCACTTTTCAAAACCGGTCGAGAGGCTCGGAGTTCCTGTCTTCCAATGGTGGAGCGAGGCCCTTCATGGCGTGGGTCGTAATGGTCATGCTACTGTATTCCCAATCACGATGGGAATGGCTGCGACGTTCGACACCTTGCTTGTTGAGCGCGTTTTCACAGCCGTCAGCGATGAGGCTCGTGTGAAACATAATCAGGCACACCGTCTTGGAACACAAAGAGAGATGTATCATGGTCTCTCTTTCTGGACGCCTAACATCAACATTTTCCGTGATCCGCGATGGGGTAGAGGGCAGGAAACCTACGGCGAAGACCCGTACCTGACGGCCGTTATGGGTAAGAGTGTGGTTCGCGGACTACAAGGTCCGATGGATTCTCATTATCAGAAGTTGTTGGCTTGCGCAAAGCATTATGCCGTTCATAGTGGTCCAGAGTGGAGCCGTCACCGTTTTAATGCTGAGAACATCAAGCTTCGTGACCTTCACGAGACCTATCTTTATGCTTTCCGAGCCCTTGTGAAAGAGGCGAAAGTTGCAGAGATAATGTGTGCTTACAATCGTTTCGAGGGTAAGCCTTGTTGCGGAAGTGATCGTCTGCTCCAGCAAATATTGCGCGAAGAATGGGGCTTCGAGGGATTGGTAACCAGCGATTGTTGGGCTGTGGACGACTTTTGGAAAAACAACAGACACGGGTATAGCGAGAGCAAGACTGCGGCTGTGAGTGAGGCTGTCCTTGCAGGAACCGATGTGGAATGCGGCGAAACTTTCGGCAGCCTTAAGGATGGCGTTAAAGAAGGACGCATCAAGGAAGAGACCATCGACAGGAGTCTTTGCCGTTTGCTCGAGGCTCGTTTCCGTTTGGGCGACTTCGACGACCCGCATCTCAACCCTTGGAACAGGATTCCCGACAGCCGTCTTTGCTGCCAAGAGTTCGCTGATTTGGCACTTGAAGCTGCCCGTAAGAGTATCGTTCTGCTGAGAAATGAGAAGAACACTCTGCCTCTTTCTGAAAATGGCACACAAGGTCTCTACATTATGGGCCCGAATGCTGCGGATAGTACGATGATGTGGGGCAACTACAACGGCTTCCCGCTTCACACAATCACCTTGGCAGAAGGCATCAAGGCTATCAATCCGTCAGCAACTTTAATTCCTTGGAAGAGGGATGTTCAGCAGCAAGTTGAGGCTGCAAAGGATGCTCAGATTGTCATCTTCTGCGGTGGTATCTCTCCACGACTCGAGGGAGAAGAGATGGAAGTCAAGGAAGATGGCTTCAAAGGAGGCGACCGTACGATGATAGAACTGCCGCAATCTCAACGCGATATCCTTGCTGCTCTCCACAAGGCAGGCAAGAAAGTCATCCTTGCAAACTGCTCTGGTAGTGCGATTGGACTGGTTCCTGAGCAGCAATCGACTGATGCCATCCTGCAGGCTTGGTATGGTGGTCAGGCTGGTGGACAGGCTTTGGCTGAGGTCATCTTTGGTCGCGTCAATCCGAGTGGCAAGTTGCCCGTCACGTTCTATCGTAATGTGGATCAATTGCCAGACTTCGAAGATTACAATATGGAAGGGCATACCTATCGTTTCTTCCGTGGCGAGCCGCTTTATCCGTTTGGTTACGGCCTCAGTTACAGCAAGTTCGCTTATGGAAAGGCCAGTTTCGCAAACGGCAATTTGACTCTTTCTGTCAGCAATAAGAGTAAGCTTGATGGCACAGAGACGGTGCTCGTGTATATTACAAAGGTAGGCGACACAGATGGCCCAATCCGCACGCTTCGAGCTTTCCAACGTGTCGATGTACCCGCAGGAAGCAGCAAGACAGTCAGCATTCCTTTGCCTGAAAGTGCTTTCGAATGGTGGGATGTGAAGTCGAACGCCATGAGAGTCCTGCCTGGACAATACATTCTTCAGGTCGGCAACCAACGCCTGAAAATCACGAGGAACTAAGAGAGATCGCAAATTTTACAAACAAAGAATAGGGGAACCCGTTGTGAGGTTCCCCTGTTTTGTTGCTCAAAATGCAGGAAAGATGCAGGTTTTCAGTTTGCTGAACGCGTGCTTATCTTCTTTCCGTCCTTGCTCCAAGTGTAGATCCACGAGCCTAATCGGCTTGTGAAGGTGTCGCCGCTAGCAGAGAGGACCTCGCCTACAACGTTTGCACCAAAGCAATGAAGGCGTCGCCCAGTAGGGTCGTAGGTAACATAGAAGGCAGAGCCTTGCTTGATAATGTAGAATGTAGAGCTGTATCCCACCAGTTTTCCCTGGCTGGTACTGATTGTCTTAATCTTCTTTCCCGACTGGTCGTAGATGTAATACCAGGCCTTTGTTGTCTCTATATAGCTGATGCTCTGGGCTTTAAGGCTGCTCGAGGCGGTCAGCATCATGAGGATGAATAGCAGTTTCTTCATGTTGTTGTTTCGTTAAGGTTTCGTTGTTGTCGATGCAAAGATAGCGTTATTTTCTTGATTATCGCAAAGGTTTTGCACAGAAATGTGTGTTCTTTAAGAAAAAAGTCCACGTGTCGTTCGCCAACGACGCACGTTATGATTGGCAACGACGCACGTTATGATTGGCAACGACGCACGTTATGATTGCGAACATAACACGTTATGATTTCCATCATTCCACGTTATGTTTGAGGACACGCCACGCCTAGTTTGTAAATTAGCCACGCCTAGTTTGTAAATTAGCCACGTCTAGTTTGCCAACTAGGCACGTCTAGTCTTGCGACGGGGCAGCGAGTGTGTGCTGACATAAAAAAACAACCCGGGGCACGAATGCCACCGGATTGCTACCACCCTCGTTGCGGGAGCACGACTCGAACGTGCGACCTCCAGGTTATGAGCCTGACGAGCTACCAACTGCTCTACCCCGCGATGTTTTGAGTTTTGTGGCTGCAAAGGTAAGGCGAAATTCCTAATCTGCCAAATATTTTAGCTAAAAAGTGTGCCTCAAAACGCCCTTTTCTGTCATTTCTTGCACAAAAAGCACTCATTTGAGCATTTTTAACACCCAATTATTGCACAAATCAAAGGAAATGTGCTATCTTTGCAAACGAAATGGCAGTAGTTAAGACTCGAATCAAGCTTGTGGATGTGGCCCGCCAACTCTTTGCTAAGAAGGGGCTCGAAAACACCACGATGAACGACATAGCCCAGGCTTCGGGCAAAGGTCGACGCACTCTATATACCTACTTCAAGAGCAAGGAGGAGATCTATTGGGCGGTCATCGAGGGGGAACTGGAGCGCATCAACGAAAAGATGACTGATGTGGCGACACAACCAATGGAGCCTGAAGACAAACTCGTCGAGGTCATCTATACGCACTTGAACATGATAAAGGAAGCAGTTCAGCGCAATGGTAACCTCAGGGCAGAGTTCTTCCGCAACATCATAATGGTGGAAAAAGTGCGCAAGAATTTTGACCGCAACGAGCAAAGACTCTTTGCCTCCATTATGGCGGAAGGCGTGCAGCAGGGACGTTTCGAGATTGACAGCATTCCTCTCTGTTCCGACATCATGCACTACTGCGTGAAGGGACTCGAGATTCCTTATATTTATGGGCGTCTGGCTGACGGAATGCCGCAAGGTATGAGCAGGGGAATCGTGCAGAAACTCATACATAAAGCCTTGAGCAGACAGGAGAAACACATCAGCCAATACCTTTGACATAAGGGGCGAGAGGTAAGAGGCTGGGGGATAGAGAACACCTTGGGTTCCCAATCAGCTGCCCCAGCACTCCTCTAACCTCTAACCATTTATCACTAACTACGAATCTTAAAGTAACAAAAATATGGGTTTATTAGAAGGAAAGACAGCACTCATCACGGGTGCAGCAAGGGGCATCGGTAAGGCGATTGCCTTGAAGTTTGCCTCTGAAGGCGCAAATATAGCATTCACAGACCTCGTCCTCAACGACGAAATGGCTGCCGGCCTCGAAGCTACTCGCAAGGAAATCGAGGCAGTTGGTGTTACTTGCCGCGCTTATGCAGGTAATGCAGCCGACTTCGCAGCTACCGAAGAGGTCGTTCAGAAGATAAAGGAAGACTTCGGCACGATTGACATCCTCGTCAACAATGCCGGCATCACGAAGGACGGACTCATGCTCCGTATGACCGAACAGCAGTGGGATGCAGTCATCAACGTCAACCTGAAGAGCACCTTCAATTTCACGCATGCTTGTGTGCCCGTCATGATGAGACAACGTGGAGGCAGCATCATCAACATGGCAAGCGTGGTCGGCGTTCACGGAAACGCAGGTCAGGCAAACTACGCAGCCTCAAAAGCCGGCATGATAGCCCTTGCTAAGAGTATCGCACAGGAAATGGGTCCGAAGGGAATACGCGCAAATGCCATCGCTCCAGGCTTCATTGAAACCGCGATGACGGCGCAGTTGAGCGAAGAGATACGCGAGGAGTGGAAGAAGAAGATACCTCTTCGTCGAGGCGGACAGGTTGAGGATATTGCCAACGTGGCAACCTTCCTTGCCAGCGATATGAGCAGTTATGTAAGCGGGCAGGTCATCCAAGTGGATGGCGGCATGAATATGTAGGACCCCCTAACCCCCTTTAGGGGGAATGAAGTGGCTAATGATGGTAAATGTTATCTACGAAGACAATCATCTCATAGCCGTAGCAAAGAAAGCAGGGGACATCGTTCAGGGAGACAAGACCGGCGATGTCCCTTTGTCTGATTTAGTGAAGGCTTACCTGAAGGACAAATACCAGAAGCCTGGCAACGTCTTTCTGGGTGTCGTCCACAGGTTGGATCGTCCCGTTAGCGGCGTTGTCCTCTTTGCCAAGACAAGCAAGGCTTTGCCCCGACTCAACAAGATGTTTGCTGAGCACGAGGCTGTTAAGAAGACTTACTTGGCGATTGTTGCAAACAGGCCTCCGCAGCCAGAAGGGACACTTACGCATTGGCTGACGCGAAACGAAAAGCAGAACACAGCCCGAGCTTACGACCGCGAAGTGCCCAGCAGCAAGAAGGCTGTACTCGATTATCGTCTTGTGGCAGAGTCGGAACGCTACTTTTTGCTCGAAGTAACCTTGCATACAGGCCGTCATCATCAAATCCGTTGTCAGCTTGCAAAGATAGGTTGTCCCATTCGAGGCGACTTGAAGTACGGCGCTCCTCGCAGTAATCCAGACGGAAGCATCAGCCTCCATGCTTGGCGACTCTCGTTGGAACATCCTGTCTCACACGTTCCTCTCACAATCGAAGCACTTGTCCCAGAAGAGCGTCTCTGGCAGGAGATAACAAAGCCACTTAAGTGTTAATGTCTTCTTCTTTCACACAAAATTCGTTATTTTGTGTGGCGGAGTGAAGAGTTTTTCGTACCTTTGTGTCTTGAAAAGTGCTTACAAAGGCATGAAACGTGCGCTGAAATACATCTTAAGGACACTTTTGGCGATAGTATTGCTCATTGTGATGCTTGCCGCCAGCCTTTATCTGCCGCCAGTACAAAGGTGGGCAGTGAACAGGCTTACTGCCTATATCGAGGAGAAGACTGGCCTCGAAGTGTCCATCGGCAGCGTGCATATTGTATTTCCTCTCGACGTTAAGCTCGGGCAAGTTCGTGTGGCGAAACCGCCTACCGATGTTCTTGGGGTCGATGGTGCACTCGTTGACCTCGACCTCACTCGCTTGCTGACGGGACATGTCGGCGTGGAAGCCATCGAACTCACAGACGGAAACATCCACACGACAGATTGGATAAAGTCGCTTCAGATAGATGGAAACATCGGCAACCTCAAGATTGTTGCCGACGACATTGACTTGAGAAAGAAAAAAGTCAACGTAACCAATGCGTCTCTGGACGGCTGTGTGCTCGACATCAAACTTCGTGAGGCCGAGGAGGACACGACGGAAAGCTCGCCAATCGATTGGCAGATAGACGTTGAGAAAGTTAATATCCGGCAGAGCAAGATAGCTTTGCAGCTGCCGAATGATGCCATGCGAGTCAATGCCTCTATTCGTGAGGCAAGCCTCGATGGCGGTGACATAAGTCTCAATAAAGGTATCTACCGAGTCGGCAAGATGAGTCTCTCGGCAGACAGGCTCTCGTATGATATCCCTCGGGAAAGTCCTATCATGGGATTCGATGTGAATCATCTGGCTTTCCGCGATGTGGACCTCGAACTCGACAAGTTCTCCTATAACCAAAACACCTCGGCGCTCGATGTTCAATTGAACAGGCTTGCCTTCAAGGAGAAGAGTGGCTTTCAGCTGAACAACCTTTCTGGAGACATCTCTCTCGACGCGACGCATCTTACAGCAAAAGGCTTCGACCTGAAGACACCCCATAGTTCTGCTAACGGCAACATCAATCTTGATTGGGACGCACTATCGCCCAAGAAACGAGGAGAACTGAAGGCAGACGTTAAAGGCTCTTTAGGTCATGAAGACGTGCTTTGTCTTGCAAAGCCTTACATGCCGAAAGACCTCGTGAAGTGCTATCCCTCGCAACCCCTCAACTTCAACCTCGAGGCAAGCGGCAATGTGGATAATCTCTATCTGCAAACTTGCAATGTGATGATGCCGTCAGTCATCGATGCCCGCACAACTGGCTCGGTGCAGAACTTGATGGACAGCAAGAATCTCGGAGCGGACTTGAAGTGGGACGTCACGACGATGGATCTTCGTTGCGTCAACCGCTACTTGGGCTTGACAGATGTGCGCTTCCCCAAGATGACAATCCATGCTGATACCAAGCTGCGAAACGCTTCGAAGCTTACGGCAGATGCTTTGTTGCAGGAAGGCAAAGGCAGAGCGCATGTCATAGGCAACATCGACCTGAACTCGATGGCTTATCAGGGAAAGGCTCGCATCAGCAATCTCCAGCTTCACGACTTCCTTCCGAAAGACTCCCTCTATAGCCTCACAGCCAATGCAAAGTTCTCTGGTAGGGGGACAGACTTCTTGAGTCCCAGGACCACACTTCGTGCTCAGGCAGACATAGCTCATTTGGGCTATGCTTCATGGGACCTTGAAAACATCAAGGCCGACTGTCGCTTGGAGAAAGGAAAAGCGCTGGTTGAGATGCACAGCCAGAACGACTTGCTATGCATGCAAGGTTGCATCGAAGCCTCAATCACCAATCGAAAACTGCAGACTGCGGCTTTCAACATGGACGTAAGTCACATCGATCTCTACGCGCTACATCTGGCGAAGAAACCTCTCTCGGCTAGTATGGTGATGCAGTTGGACGGAGCCTCCGACTTCCGACAGACACACAACCTGAAAGCCCGCATTGAGGCGATGGAACTAATGACTGCGGACAGCGTCGTGCATCCCCTTGATCTCACTCTCGACGCGAACCTAACGCCCGAGCTCATTCAAGCGAAGGCACTCGCGGGCGACCTCAGCCTCTCTGTCTCTTCCGACCAAGGGCTCGATTCCCTGCTTGCGCGCTTCGATAACTTCAGCAAAGAACTGACGCGAGAAATGGATAGCCTTCGCATCCGACAAGACACGCTGCGAACTCTCCTGCCGCATCTTCGTATGGAACTTACGTGTGGACAGAAGAATCCTATAGGCAACATCCTTCGCCACACTACCGGCTATAGCTTCCGCGACCTTTCCTTCAATCTCCTTTCTTCGCCCGAGGAAGGCTTGAACGGCAATGGTTACATGCATTCTCTCAATACAGGAGCTATCTTGCTCGACAGCATCTATTGGAACATCAAGCAGGAACCGAGTGGTGTCGCACTTGATGCCCGTGTGGCAAACGGACCTAAGAATAGCATCGTGACCTTTATGTCGCAGGTCCATGCCGCGTTAACAGAGACGGGTGCCAATGCTGATCTTGCTTTTTATGACGCTCAGGGAAAGAAGAGTGTGGACTTTGGTTTGGGGCTCGACTTGCTTCAGGATGGCTTCCGAGCCCACTTCACTCCCCTCAATCCCATCATTGCGTATCGTCGCTTTACACTCAATGACGACAATTTTGTCACGCTTACCAACAACGGACATCTTGATGCATTGGTTGACTTGCTTGCCGACGACGGCACGGGCTTAAAGGTTTATACGACTCCCAACGATGATGCTCAGCAGGATGTATCGCTTAGTGTGAACCACTTTAATGTGGGTGAACTGACACAGGTGATACCTTTCATGCCCGACCTCAGCGGCTTCCTTCACGGCGACTTCCACTACATGCAAGCCGACAGTACGACAACAGTTTCTGCTGAGATGGTGGTGAAGGAGATGGCGTACAATGGCGTTCATCTAGGCGACATTGGTTTGAATGGCGTCTATTTCCCGAATGCTGACGGCACACATTATGTTGATGGCATCGTCACGCTTGACCAGCAAGAAGTACTCTTAGTTAATGGTAAGTACCATGAGGAGAAAGGAAAGGGCAAGATAGACGGCGAAGCTTCGTTCCAGAAGATGCCGTTCGCCATTCTCAATGCCTTTATGCCAGACGGACCGTTTGCCTTGAGCGGCTATGCTTGGGGGGACTTCCAGGTGGATGGCTTTACCGATAATCCCATCTTGAACGGCGAACTGAAGACGGAAGCCCTTCATATCGATGCCGACAGCTACAACGTGAACCTGCAGATACCTGACCACACGATAACGGTCGACAATAGTCGTATCAATCTCAACCGTATTGAGGCGTACGCTGCAGGCAAGACTCCGCTTGTCCTCGACGGCAATATCGACTTCAGCAACCTCGACAGGGTGCAGCTTGACATGAATGTGAGAGCCAACGAATACCAGCTTATCAATGCTCCGAAACGTCAAGGTTCGCTGGCTTATGGCAAGGTGTTCGTCAATCTTGGCGGCCGTCTTTGGGGAACACTCTCCGACTTGAAGATGCGCGGACGACTCGATGTGCTCGGCAGCACCGACGTCAGTTGCGTCCTGACCGACACTCCGCTGACTGCCAACGACCAGCTCGCGGACATCGTCACCTTTGTTGACTTCAACGACACCATTGCTGCAGAAGTCATCGATGTGAAGCGTCAGAGCATCGATATGCAGATGAATGTCAACATTGCCGAGACCGCGCAGATACATTGCTTCTTGAGCGACAACGGCAACGACTACATTGACCTGCAGGGTGGGGGTGAGTTGACGATGACTTATGACTTGCAGAACGACATGCAACTCTGGGGACGTTATACCATCAACAAGGGTACGATGCGCTACTCGCTGATGGCCATTCCTTTGAATGACTTCCAAATAGCGAGCGGCAGCTATGTTGAGTTCCAGGGCAAGATGACGAACCCACGCTTGAACATCAATGCAAGTGAGCGTGTGAGGTCAACCGTCACAGAGAACAGTGTGCCTCGCAATGTCGCCTTCGACGTGGGTCTGGCTATTAGCAGGACACTCGATGACATGGGCTTGGAGTTCACTTTGGAGGCTCCAGAAGACATGACTGTGCAGAATCAACTGACTGCGATGACTGCTGAGGAGCGTGGGCGTGTGGCAGTCACGATGCTTGTCACGGGAATGTACGTCACCGACAATGCTGAGACGAATGGCGGCTACAACTATGCCAACACGCTCAATGCCTATCTGCAGAGTGCCATCAACGAGATTGCAGGCAAGGCTCTCAGCACTGTAGATGTGAACTTCGGCATCCAAAGCGGCACTTCCGAGACTGGCTCGAACACGACCGACTACAG
>JAFYYO010000300.1 GCA_017557475.1 Bacteroidaceae bacterium | reverse complement strand
GGTTGGAGCGTTCGAAAGGACAGAGTGGCCAACTACATTAAGGATAATGATATCCAAATCGTTGGTATGCAGGAGGTTCTGCACGCTCAATTGGAGGATTTGCTTGCCCGTCTGCCCGAATACGACTACGTTGGGGTAGGGCGAACAGATGGCAAAACGAAGGGAGAGTACACTCCTATCTTCTTCCTCAAAAAGAAGTTCAAATGCTTGGAGAAAGGTAATTTCTGGCTGAGCGAAACGCCTGAAGTGCCTGGCTCGAAGGGTTGGGACGCGGCTCTGGAGCGTGTGGCCAGCTATGCAAAACTGAAAGACAAGAAGACGGGCAAGGTTTTTATGGCAGTCAATACGCATTTTGATCACGTGGGAGTTACGGCTCGACGAGAGAGTGCAAAGCTCATCATGAAGAAGATTCAGGAGATTGTGGGCGAGCGACCTGCAGTTGTGACGGGGGACTTCAACGTGACGGAAGACGACGAGGCTTACAAAACGATGATAACCAATGAGTTCAAGATGAATGATAGCTATCACATGACGACCAACAATACTGGCGCGACCTACACTTGGCACCAGTTCTGTCGTCTTCCGCTCGACAAGCGAGAGAAGATTGACTTCATCTTCATCACCCCTTCAATCAAGGTCAGTCACACCCACATCGAGGAGCCGAATATCGAAGCTATGCTTACCGACCACAACCCACACTGGGCTGATCTGGAGTTCTAACATGAAGTCCTAAAAAATAACCCCAGTGTTATTGCCAAACATAACACGTTATGATCCCCAACATAACACGTTATGATTGCCAACATAACACGTTATGTTGGCCAACAACGCCTGTGTAGTTTTCAAACTCTTCACAAAGAAAAAGGGCAAGACTTGTTTCGAGTCCTGCCCTTTATCTTTTACTTCCAGCTGAGGAGCCGTTATTCCCTCATTTCTAGAACATTAGAGAAATGCGTGCCCAGTGAATGTGGTAATTGTCGGTATCACTACTTATGGTGGCTAAGAAGGTGTAGTTGTATCCGACGGACAGGTTCTTGAGCACTTGGAAGCCTGCACTCAAGTCCAGCCCGAAGCAATGAATCTTTTCCTTTTTGGTCTTGTAGAACGGAACTTCTCCTCCCCACATTATGTCGACGTACTTTGTTTCCTGATAAACGAAGGAATAGCCTGGCATTCCTTCAGCATAGAATTTGAAGTTGCCATGAATAGGTATATTGTACCTTAATCCTATCGGCCTGACATTGACGATGCCGAACTTGTCCGGACATTCGTAGCCGCGCCATCCTGACATATAGGATGCTCCCATAAAGTTCCAACCCAAACGGGGAGAGGTTTCCTTCCTTAGTGTAAATCCGACGCCCCATTTGTCTTGCAGATACACGTCCACTTGTTTTACCAACTTAGAGTTGTCGGAGGCATTTGAATGGCTTTTGAAAATCTGTGCATTTGCCGAAAGGGTGACAATACACAGGATTGCCATCATATATAGTTTTTTCATATTGGTTTGTTTATCGTTTACTTCCAGGTGAGGAGCCTGCCTATCTGGTCGTAGAGGCTTGCCCAATGTGCTCTGCTTTCCGCATCTGGAGCCTTCTGACTGGCAGCTTTCGTCTTCTTCTCCAACTGTTGAAGGGTATAGAGAACTGCGGGTCGAACTGCTTGATTGCCATTTCCGTAAGCTCTCGTCAAGTGCATGAGCATCGTGTTCTGCAGGGCAACTCGGTAGGGAGAAACTTTCTTGTTAGTATCCAACTCCGTGAAAATCATCTTGGTAAGGTCGGCAAGATAGGCCTGAGGCTTGTAGAGGTCGTTCAGGCTCTCGAGTCGATTCATCAGAGTCGTCACGACATTCTCGCCCACACTATTGGTCACTTGCTGCGGATTG
>JAFYYO010000299.1 GCA_017557475.1 Bacteroidaceae bacterium | reverse complement strand
TAACAGATGCAGGTATGCCATATCTGCGCATTTGCTCCATAGCATACTCTGCATACTGCTCAATGTATTGTTGTCTTGATGCTGTCACGTTCTTTACTTTTTTTGTTATCGATGAAAGGCTTGGTGCTTCTCTGGTTCAGCCTTTGATTCCTTTTCAGGGGCGACACCAGGTGACACCAATTCTGAGATACCTCGCTTTGCCGTCTGCTTGGGAGCTTCCAACTGGTCACAGATGGCTACACGCTCTCCGGCACGGATGAGTTTCGGGAGATAAGTGTCAAGGGCATGATAAGGGAAACCTGCCATTCTTACAGCATTACCATCAGGCCCTTTCTGCTTGGTGCTCTTGGTGAGCGTGATGCCAAGAATCTTAGAGGCTTTCTCTGCGTCCTGCTGGTAAGTCTCATAGAAGTCACCAGCTCGGAACAAAAGCATAGCGTCAGGATGCTTGCTTTTCAAGTCGAGGAACTGTTTCATTATTGGAGAGAGAACTACGGCAGCAACGGCTTTGGTCTCGGCTTTGGTGGCTTCTTCCTTGGCTTTTTCCTCCCTGCGCTCTTTTTCCTTCTGCTCTGGAGAGTTACGACGCTTCTCTTCCTCCTGTTTCTTCTCGGATTGCGTCTGCTCTTCTTTCTGTTCTTCTTTCTTGTCTTCCTCTTCATGGACTTCGACATTCTTTGTCTGCTCCTTGGTCTCTGATTGCGCCTCCTGCTCGGTCTTGTCTGTACCAACGGCTACGGCATCGGTACGTTCCTTGCGGAGCACATCGGCAAACAGAGAGGCTGCAAGATGGGTCTTGTAGTCCTGTTTGTCATCTGCCAACCACATGCGCTGCCACTGCTGTTGATTGACCTCACGGGCTTGAAGCCTGTTGCCGTCAATGGTAGGTACGCACAGAATAACACTTGGTTTGTTATCTGTGGCTTTGGTCTTGAAGATATTCACACGCTCGATACGAGCCAGTTCTTCGGCAGTGGCCTGACTTTTGAAGAGGTCTGTCTTCAACTCTGGCTTCTCCGTAGCCATCGCATAGTATCTGGAGGCCATTTCCAAACGCATGTGGTCACTGGCTTCTTCATTGCCTTGCTTCATGGTCACGAAGAATCTGTTTACATCTGCCTTATCAGCATATACGGCAAAGGATGGCTCATTCTCAGGCTTCAGGAACATTGCCCACTTGTCAGCGTCATCCCTCAACATAAGCACCTTATCGAAGGCTACAGAGTTGGAACGGCTGACGGCTTCAGCAACATCGAGCTTGGCAAGGTCTCTCAGTTCCCAGTTGTTGAGCTTAGAAACGGAAACATCCTTGCCAGCGAAGAAACTGTCATCAGGACGATAGCCCAGCGAGCCATCCACGTTAAAAAAGGAAATAGTATCAAAGCCTTCTTTACGTAAGGCTTTCTCAATACGACCTTTGTTCATGCCTGGTATCTCGTTATCCACCTCCAAGGATGCGCCAGCAGGGAGAATGACATCTGCTTTCTTTGCCTCGGAATCACGTACTATGACAAATTCCTTGGTGTCCTTGTTAGGCAGGTTCTTCAGCTCATCTGCTACATAGTAATGCTTTTGCTGTTCTGTCTGACCTTCCTCTTTCTGCTGTGGGGATGACAGTTCAACCTTTTCACCACGCTCTGCCTTGTGAAGCATATCCAGAGCATTGTTGACATCCATCTCCACGACATCAATGAGACAAGGATTCTCTTTGAGTTCTCGCTGCCAGTAATCAACTATCTTCATGCTTTCGGCTGAGAGCTTGGCAGGAAGTCCCATTTCAAGCATCTTACTACCAGCAGCCAACTCGACAATAAGACGTTCCTGCTTTGCAGCGTCTTCAGGAGAGGTATTGCTGTTATTCATGCCGTTGCGACCCAGACGCTGTGCATTGCCAGTGGCACTCACCACCTGACGCATGAGTTCGTTGGTGAAGTCCTTGTATGACTCGAAATCCTTCTCACTTGGCATATACACAGTGTCTTTCTTGGTATCGTAGTGGGCAACACCGCTGCCATCGAGACGGATGGGTACAAGGTTGTCGCGTGTCTTCAGGATGAAGTCATTGACGGAAATACGGAGATGATCACTCTCAGACTTGGAGTGCTCACGGTCTTCTGTGGTTCCATGTGTCTTGACCTCCTGCTCATAGGTTTCCTTGTCAACGAAAGGAAGTGTGGTCTGGTCGATATTGAAGAGCGCACGGACTTCACGGGTTCTGACCCCCTTGTATTCGGCCTGTTGCTTTTCGTCCAAAGCCTTGTAGTCTTCACGGCTGATGACATCTTCAGGATTGTGTCTGTTGACATATTCCTTCCAGTTGTACCAGTTGAAGGGAACTCCCTTTTCCTTGGACTGTACTGACTCACCTCGTTTCTTGGCTTCGCTGAAGAGCGTGTACTCGTTGGTCTTGTAGTTGTTCTGGTCACTGTGGAGTGCCATCGTCATGGCATTGAAGGCTGAGACATTGACACCTCTTGGGTAGAAACGGGGTGCCGTCTTCTCTGATGGGTTCAACCATACGCCGCCATTCTGCTTGGCTCTTTCCATTGCATTGATGAGAAGTTCTGCCTGTTTTTCGGCTGCTGCTTTCTCCTGTGGGTTCTTTTCCTGCATATATCTATTGATTTAATGGGTTTGTTATCGTTGTGCAAGTGTCCTGGTCTGAGCCTGTTGTTCACTGGCTGCATAGTTCTCTGCTGCTATCTGTCGCATCTGGTCGTTCTTGGCAAGCACGGCATTGGCAAGGGTGTTAAGAGGCAGTGCGCCCTGATTGTATGCGTCCACCACTCTGTCCGGCAATGCGATGGTGCATGGAACCTTGTCGATGGTCGCAATCAGGCAGTTGCCCTTAATCTGTGGTTGCGATATTCGGTTGTTGAGCACTTCATCCTCATAGACTTTGTAGTTGCCTCGGACATTGGCGTTTCCACCTTGTCCGTAACTCACTCCGTTGTGATTGTCTATGGCTTCGTGACCTGCTTTGTTCAATAGGTTGAGTCCTCCCATACCGATGAGAACCATCTTCAGAATGGGATTTCTGACGAACATACCTGCCACAATACTGGCTAAAGGCAGCATATTGTCCTTCAGACCAAGGGATTTGGTCTTACCTGTAAAGATGCCTACAAGCATGTCTGGAAGCATGGCCAGTACATAGCCAAGATTATGACCTATGTCAGAAATGCCATTCAGTCCAACGGAACTAAGTAAACCGTTCCAGCCATTCTGATTGGTCTGTTGTGGTTGCTCTTGCTGTGTTTCTGGCTGGGGCTGAGCCACTTCTTTTTGCTCTGGAACTGGTTGGAGTTCCTGTGTTTCCTTTGTTTGTTCCACTGTTGGGGTAGGCTTGGGTGTTGGCTTAGGCTTTTCCTGATTAGCTTTTGCCTGAGTAGCCTTGTATTCTGCTCTGTGTTCGGGCGCGATAATCAAAGGTACATCATCGTTTTCTTTTGCTCCCACCTTGTCGATGGCTGCATTCAAGGCAAGGTCAACACCAACGAACTTGGCTGCTCCTGACCAACTGCCACCAATACCGCCCATCGTCATATAGTCTGCGGCTGCTCCTAAGACATATCCTGTACCTTTTTCCAAGGTGGAAGGATTATACCTTTTCTCTGCCTGTGCCGTGATGTGATTCTCCAATGGTGACTTGTTGAGTGCCTGGGGAAGATAGAAGATGGTGTTGGTTGCTGCCTTGCGCATGATATAGTCAATGGATGACTTCGGAATCTCGTCCTTGATCATCTTCTCAATCATCATCTTCTCTATCGCTGGAGTGACGGTAATGTGCTGCTTTTTCAGCTCATCCTTTACCATCTGAATGTAGTCTTCCGTATGCTTGGAGTTCCACTTTCCCGTGTATCTGAGAGAGCCAAGACTGGCAGCTTGTGCTGACATTCCACCGTCAGGCCCAGCAGCTCCTGCCATGATGTATGGCAAACTGCTGGTGTGGATAGCTATCTCTTCAGACTGCTTTAACCGAAGGTCTCGCATTACTTTATCCATTATAGGCAAGACTTTCGTTTTGAATAACTTATCGTTACTTGTTTCTGACATTACTTGAAGTGATGTTACAGGTTAGTTATGAGGAAGATTTCCAGATAATCTCATCAGTTGCTCAAACATGTCATGGTCGATTTGACCTTGACGATAGGCTGTGTGAATGTATGCAAGAGTACGTCCATACGAGCCTTCTTGTCCTGACCCGAAGTGGTCATAGATGTCCATCAGATGATTGGCAACTGTCATATTCGTCTCAGGAGGAAAGGTAATCCAGTTTCCGCTTCTGTCATGGAAGGATGGTATCTCTGTATTGATACCACTCTGTGAGATACCGCCTTGGTCAGACGCAAGAAATCCATCTGATGAACCACCACCAGAAACTGAGCTATTGCTTCCGCTTGAAGAGGAACCAGTACCATCAACACCAAAGAACTGAGGTAGTGCAGTGGCCATACACACGAAGCACATACAGCTGCCTACTGTCATCATCATCCTCTTCCTGATCTGGTTCGGATTGGTCTGCATACTCATATAGATGCTCATGGCTCCTGCAACGGCTATCACGGCAGCTATTACGTAACACACTCCCTGAACATAAGGAAGGTAAGAGCCTACGCCGTCAGCAGCGTCACTCAAACCAGACAAACCACTGTCTGCGAATGAGGACACTGCCATTGGCATAGCGAGTAATATGAAAAATAGTCGTTTCGTTATCATAAGTTCAATTGGTTTAATATCTGTTCTCTTGTCTGTTCGATAGCGTGGTGATAGACCTCCATCTGTTTTGGAAAGTATTCCTCTAACCATTCGTCCTTGTCCACGTTGTCATTGATGAACTTGATGGCCAGCATACGGTCAATCTCTATGGCAGCTTCACCTGCCTCGCTGTTGTTGAACCATGCCTTTGTCCACCATCGGATTCCGCTTTTGTCTGGATAGACACTGACAAGTCTCGGTATGTCGAAGCTTTGTACGTCAATCTCCAGCTCTGCCAACGGATCGATGAGTCCGCTACTGGCTACGGCTCTGTCTTCAGCTTTTTTTTTTCGAGTGCGGACATCGTACTGAGAAAGACATGATGCCTCAATGCCAGATAATTGAGGAAATCGGCTATCAGCAGGTTCTGCACCTTCTCTGCCAATGGGATGCTTCTGGCACCCATTCCCAAAGGATTGGCCATACTGGGCAGTGTCTCATAAAAGTAGTTTTTCATCGCTGACATCGTAAAGATGTTGCGAAGCGCAAGTTCTGTATGCTCTGGTAAGGAATACAGGCCATTGCTCATGTCACTCATGTAGTCCGGGAAGAAGCGCATCATCAGCTCTTCAATCTCTTTCTGGTCTTTGTCGTACATGGTATGCACGTCCATATCGATGGTGACGAACTGAGGCACGGCACCTACCTGTCCTTGCTGCTCCATCGTTTTGAGATTGCCGTAAATCATGGTGAGAAATTCCAATGGGTTCATTTCCTCGCCATTGTACTTGACTTCCATGTGGAGCATGTCGGCACTTACAGCAACAACTTGACCTGCCTTTACCACCTGTCCGTAGTTGGCGAAGACATTGCTCAGATGAGAATAGGTTACTTCGTAATTGCCGTAGCGTATGACCTGATAGATACCGTGAATGGCATCATTCCCCAATCCAGACACCTTACCTGTAGCAACAGCTGATAGGAGGTAGTGCTTGACAGCGAAGTCAATCCCGTGATGGAAGAATTTCTCTCCTGTCTTGGGGTGCTTCTGCTTGCCATAGCCAAGCGACATCTCGACATCTTTGTTTTTCTCCTCAAACGGCATACAGTAGCCGCTGTCTGACTGGAGTATCATTTCATGTGTAAACTGCATATTGTTATCCTTGAAAAGTTATTCTTTGATTATCTGCCCCTGTGAATCTGTTCCCTTGGCGGTTCATCCACCTGAACGACCTGTGCCTGTGGCTTTGGTAGTTCCCTCTGTGGTGTGTCTTGTGTCAATGGCTTCTGCTGGCCACCTCCCAGCACCTGACTCATATTGGCATTATTACCAATCATCATCATGCCCAGGACTGCACCTGCTATCTTGCCGAGCCATCCGAAGCGTCCAAAGACAAGCAGTGCTGAAAGTACCAGTCCTGCAAGGCTGAGACCTGACACATTGCCTTTGCCGAGGTTACTGAAGAAGTTACTGAACATATCGCCTCCGTTACCTGAAAAGACACCACGAAGGAAGTTTGACATACCGCTCCACTTGCTATCCACACTGGTCATGGCATTGTTCATGGTATCGACAGCACCGCCAACGGAATCTTTCAGTTCGGTTACTGTATTGGCTACGCCATCAACCTTGTTACTGACCGTATCAATGGTATCTGAGCCAACGACAGCATCGCCAACAATTCGGGCGACGCTCTTGTCTGTAGTCAGCTTTTCCCAGCCTACATATGCGGCAGCACCGCCGACGGCAGCGGTCTTGGTGGCTGTGCCAAGCCCCTTGATGGTTCTCTGAGGATGGATGACAGCACTGCCAACGGATGTAGCCGTTGCCTTGGCTGCACGGCCACCATACTTAAATGTTGCTTTGAGTAATGAACTCCAACTCATATTCTATGCTCTTTAAGTTCTACAATCGATTATCTCCTGCCATTTCGCCTCCAGCGTTCCATACATTGCCTTGTTATACTGGCTTTGTCTGCTTCACTCCTGGCATTGTAGTCTATCTCTGCCCACACATCCGCAAGTGAGGTGTATTTCACAGCCTTG
>JAFYYO010000298.1 GCA_017557475.1 Bacteroidaceae bacterium | reverse complement strand
TGCCTACCTCTTGACTGAGGACAGAACCCTTGCCAACGATATCTTCATCCCGAAGGAAAACCTCAAGAAAGGCAAGACAGGCGACAAAGCCGTCGTTCGCATCGTGGAATGGCCGGACAGAGCGAAGAATCCGATTGGCAAAGTGGTTGACATTCTTGGCAAAACTGGCGAGAATAATGCCGAGATGCATGCAATCTTGGCGGAGTACGGACTGCCTTACGTCTATCCCGCAACCGTTGAGAAAGCTGCCGAGAAGCTCACTCCAGGCATTACCGAAGCTGAGATTGAGCGCCGACTCGACATGCGAGATGTCCTGACGTTCACCATCGACCCATACGACGCAAAAGACTACGACGACGCTCTCAGCATCCGTGAAATCAAGAAGGGACTTTGGGAAGTGGGCGTCCACATTGCCGACGTAAGCCATTACGTCACAGAGGGTTCCATCATCGACAAGGAAGCCTACAAGCGTGCAACGAGTGTCTATCTCGTGGACAGAACGGTTCCCATGCTGCCGGAACGCCTTTGCAACTTCATTTGCTCGCTTCGTCCTGACGAAGACAAGCTGACGTATTCGGTTGTTTTCCAAATGAACGAGAAGGCCGAAGTGAAGAGTTGGAAGCTCGCTCACACGGTTACTTGCAGCGACAGGCGTTTCACGTACGAAGAGGTGCAGAAGGTATTGGAGGATCATCACGAGGCAAGCGAGGAAGATTACAAGGCTCCTGGCGATTCCGCTCCTATGCCCGCTCCCGATAGCAAAACGGCTCGACCGGCTGAGGAATTCGCCGAACCGCTCATCATCCTCAATCGCATGGCCAAGATACTGCGCCAGAAGCGCTTTGCTAACGGGGCTGTTGACTTCGACAGGTGTGAAGTGCGCTTCAACATCGATGCCGACGGTCATCCGACAAGCGTGTACTTCAAGGTGGCAAAAGACGCAAACAAGCTCATCGAGGAGTTCATGCTTCTCGCCAACAGAATGGTTGCCGAGAGCATAGGAAAGGTTCCTAAGAACGTGAAGCCCAAGGTTTTGCCCTATCGCATCCACGAGAATCCCGATCCGCAAAAGCTTCTGAACCTCGCCGACTTTGTGGGCAAGTTCGGACACAAGCTGAAGACAACGGGCAATCGAACAGAGATAAGCCGCAACCTGAATCGTCTGCTCGACGACGTCAAAGGCAAGCGCGAACAGAATGTCATCGAGATGATTACGCTCAAAGCCATGATGAAGGCCAAGTACAGCACGTTCAATTGCGGTCACTACGGTCTTGCGTTCGACTACTACACACACTTCACGTCCCCCATTCGCCGCTATCCCGACCTCATGGTGCATCGTCTCTTGACTCGTTATGCTGAGAACGGACGAAATGCAAACCAGTTGAAATACGAGGAATTCTGCGAGCATTGCAGCGATATGGAACAGACTGCGGCTTCGGCAGAAAGGGCAAGTATCAAGTACAAGCAGGTGGAATTTATGAACGACCACTTAGGCGAGACCTTCCAAGGCACGATTTCAGGCGTCACAGAGTTCGGTCTGTATGTCGAGATAGACGAGAATAAGTGCGAAGGCATGATTCCTCTGCGTGACTTGGAGGGTGATTTCTACGACTTCGACGAGAAGAATTATTGCTTGAAAGGCAGGCGTTATCACCACTGCTACAACCTCGGGGACAGCGTCAAAGTGCAGGTCGCTCATGCCGACCTCTACCGTAAGCAGCTCGACTTCAAGCTCATCTATCCAAATTAGAAGTAGGAAGTAAGAGGGAAGAAGTAAGAGGCAAGTCATTTTTTTTGCTTTATATCAAGAAAAAAAGGCAAGAAAAAGTTGCAGAAAAGCGCGTTTTGCCGTACTTTTGCAGTCGAAAAAATGAGGAGCGAGAGTGAGGTAACTCTCATTCTTCACTCTTCATTCTTAACTCTTAACTTAGAAAAGAATGGGTGGATTCTTTGGAACGGTACAGAAACAACACTGTGCCAACGACCTTTTTTACGGGACAGACTACAATTCTCATTTAGGCACAAAGCGCGGTGGCATGGCCACTCTGAGCGACTCAGGCGAGTTCCTGCGCAGCATCCACAACCTCGAAAATACTTACTTCCGCACTCGATTCGAACCCGAACTCGACAAGTTTGTGGGCAAGTCGGGCATTGGCGTCATCAGCGACACCGATGCTCAACCGATGCTTATGAACAGTCATTTGGGTCGCTTCGCTATCGTCACCGTCGCAAAGATCAATAATCAGGACGAACTGGCACAGCAGTTGCTCGACGAAGGCGGACACCTCAGCGAGTTCAGCAGCGGCAAAATCAACCCGACGGAACTCATCGCGCTTCTTATTATAAAAGGTAAGGACTTCGTGGATGGCATAGAGCGTGTATGGAAGTCCATCAAGGGTTCGTGCTCCATGCTGCTTCTCACCGAGGACGGCATCATTGCGGCTCGCGACTCTTGGGGCAGGACGCCAATCGTCGTCGGCAGCAAAGAAGGCGCTATGGCCGTGACGAGCGAGACGTCGGCCTTCCCCAACCTTGAGTTCGAGACGAAGTATTACGTCGGTCCTGGCGAGATAATCCGCATCACTGCAGACGAGATGGAAGTCTTGAGAAAAGCCAATCCCAAGATGCAAATCTGCTCCTTCCTTTGGGTTTACTATGGTTTCCCGACCAGCAACTACGAAGGCAGGAACACGGAAATGGTGCGAAACGAGTGCGGCAGAGTCATGGGAGAGGAAGACAAGACTGAGGTGGATTGCGCTTGCGGCATTCCTGATAGCGGCGTCGGTATGGCTGTGGGCTATGCCATGGGACATGGTTGCCCCTATATGCGCGCAGTAAGTAAATACACACCTACTTGGCCTCGTTCCTTCACTCCCAGCGACCAGAAGTTGCGAAACCTTGTTGCCAAGATGAAACTCATCGCTAACAGGGACGTTCTGGAAGGCAAACGTGTGCTTTTCTGCGATGATAGTATCGTGAGAGGAACGCAATTGCGCGACAACACGAAAGTGCTCCACGACCTCGGAGCCAAGGAGGTTCACATGCGCATCGGTTGTCCGCCGCTGGTTTACAGCTGTCCTTTCGTCAATTA
>JAFYYO010000297.1 GCA_017557475.1 Bacteroidaceae bacterium | reverse complement strand
GTAAGGGAAAATGTCGAACTGCCGAAAGAAAGCCGACAGCTATTTCTCTAAAAGGTGCTGCAAAGGTACGACAAATAATTCAAAATTCAAAATAATTAAATTCAAATTTATGATATATTCTTGTTTTTGTGTACTTTTGCAGGGAAAATAGCATGGTTTCGTACTTACAGGCACAGAATCTGACGCGAAGTGTGGGGGACAAGACGCTTTTCCGCGACCTCAACTTCAGCATTGGCGAGGGGCAAAAGGTGGGTCTCATTGCTAAGAATGGCACGGGCAAAAGCACGTTGCTCAACATCTTGGCTGGCAAAGACCAAGCCGACGAGGGGCAGGTTGTCTTCCATAACGACCTTCGCATCGGTTACTTGGAGCAAACGCCCAACTATCCTCTCGACCTGACTGTCATTGAAGCATGCTTCTGGCACGGCAACGAGACGACCAACCTCCTCCGCGAGTACGAGACTTGCATGGCTTCATCAAGTCAGGAAGGACTGCAAGACATCCTCGACCGTATGGAGCAGCAGAAGGCTTGGGACTACGAGAATCGTGCTAAGACCATCCTCTCGAAGCTCTTCATCACGGAGTTCAACAAGCCTCTGTCGCAGCTTTCTGGCGGACAAGTGAAGCGCGTCGCCCTCGCCAACACGCTCATCATGGAGCCCGACCTCCTCATCCTCGACGAGCCTACGAACCATCTCGATCTGCAGATGATTGAGTGGCTCGAGAACTACCTCTCGCGTTCGAATGTCACTTTGTTGATGGTGACGCACGACCGTTACTTCCTCGACCGCGTTTGTTCCGTCATTCTTGAACTTGACGAAGAGACCATCTACAGCTATCAAGGCAACTATGAGTACTTCCTCGAGCATCGTGCTCAGCGCTTGGAAGTTGCTCGAGCAGAGGTGGCAAGGGCAACAAACCTCTATCGGACGGAGCTTGACTGGATGCGTCGAATGCCTCAAGCTCGAGGTCATAAAGCAAGATATCGCGAGGAGGCCTTCTATGAACTTGAGAAGCAAGCACATCGCCGTATTGAGGAGGAGCAGGTGAGGCTCGAGATGAAGTCTACCTACATCGGTAGCAAAATATTCGAGGCTGAGTATGTGAGCAAGGCTTACGGCGACCTCGTTCTGCTCAAGGACTTCTACTACAACTTCTCTCGCTACGAAAAACTCGGCATCGTCGGCAATAATGGAACTGGTAAGAGCACCTTCGTCAAGATGTTGCTCGGTCTAGTGAAGCCAGATAGCGGACGTTTCGTCATTGGCGAGACCGTTCGTTTCGGCTATTATAGTCAGGATGGGATGGAGTTTAACGAGCAGATGAAGGTCATCGATGCAGTCCGCAAGACCGCAGAATATGTGGACCTTGGCGGCGGAAGGAAGCTCTCGGCGATGCAGTTCCTGCAGCACTTCATGTTCTCCCCTCAGCAACAACAGAACTATATCTACAAGCTTTCAGGTGGCGAGAAGCGTCGGCTCTACCTTTGTACCGTGCTCATGCAAAGCCCTAACTTCCTCGTCCTCGACGAGCCTACCAACGACCTCGACATCAACTCCTTGCAAATACTTGAGCAGTACCTGAAGGACTTCAAAGGCTGCGTCATCATCATCAGCCACGACCGCTACTTCATGGACGAGGTTGTGGACCACCTCTTTGTCTTCAAAGGCGACGGCGTAGTGAAGGACTTCCCTGGAAATTACACGCAGTACAGGGAATGGGAGAAGCTGGAACCTGCAGCCCCCTCTAAATCTCCCCGAGGGGAGACTTTCTCTCCCCCTCGGGGGAGCTGGAGGGGGGCAGGCAAACGCAAAATGTCTTTCCGCGAGAAGCAGGAGTTCGAGGCTCTTGGCAAGGAGATTGACGAGCTGGAACAGGAGAAGAAAGACATCGAGGCGGCGCTCAGCAGCGGAACTCTCTCGACACAGGAAATCATCGACTTCAGCAAGCGTTTGCCCGTCGTCAACGACCTTCTTGACGAGAAGTCGATGCGTTGGCTGGAACTCAGCGAAATAGAGTAGGGGAAAACTAACCGTGCCTAATTGGGCAACTAGCCGTGCCTAGTTTGAAAACATAACGTGTAATGATTGCCAACATAACGTGTAATGATTGCCAACATAACGTGTAATGATTGCCAACATAACGTGTAATGTTTGCCGATAACACGTGTATCATTTGGCAATAACGCGTGTGTCGTTTTGGCTTGATAAAGAAGAAAACTTTCGTTTTCTCTTTGTATTATCCTCAGTTATTCGTACATTTGACCTTCGGTCTTAGGTACTTCCGCTCGAAAAAGCCCAAATAAATTTGGCTTTTTACTCACTTATTCGTACCTTTGCACTTGATTAACCAAATTATGGACATGAAATACATTGTTAAATTCATACTTGCTTGCTTTTTGATGCAGGCTATGATGCTCGGTAATTCTGCTTCGGCTCAGGCGCTTTATACCAATCCTGATACCATTCAGAAGTACTTGAAGGACCGTATTGCCGAGACGAAAGAGCAGTTGAAGGAGACGCGTACTCAACTCAAAGAACAGGAGAAAACGCTCCGAACTCTGAATCGCGACCTCGAGAAGTCCCGCACTCAAGCACAACGGGATAAGGTGAAGCTGAAGGAGGCAAAGCGCAACGGAAAGTACTATCAAGTGAAGCCTTACATCCCAGAGGAACTTCAGGGAGACGTAGAGGCTAAAATCAAGGCTGCTAAAGACGCAAAGGCTGCTAAGGAACGGGAAATCAAGCAGAAGGAAGCTGACAAGAAAGCTGCAGAGAAGGCCGCTAAAGCTGAAAAGAAGCAGCAAGAGAAGGAGGCTAAACAGCAGGAAAAAGATCAGTTGAAGGCTTCGGCTCGAAGTCAGGCAAAGCGTGCTAGAGAGAAGAAAGCTGAACAGAAAGCTCAGGAAAAGGAACAGGAAGCCGCTGCAAAGCAACAGGAAGCAGAGCCCAAGCAGGAGTCGGAAGAAGCAAAGGAAACTGAAGAGAAAGCGACTCCCACTCCTTCAAAGGGAGATGCGAAGACTGCCGAGAAAGGTAAGGAATCCAAGACTCCTGACAAGGGAAAAGAGTCGAAAACTCCTGACAATCCCAAAGACAAATCTTCTGATACGCAGGGAAAGCCCCTTAATAGCAAGAATGCCTCTTCTGATAACAAGAGCGCAACTCCTTCCGGCAAAGGCAATTCTCCCGCTTCTATCAAGGGAAAGGTAGGTGCACAGAAGAGTGCCGCGGATCTGGATAAAGAAGCTGAAGAAGCGGAGAAGGCTGCTGAGAAGGCTGAAAAGGCTGCCGAGAAAGCTGAGAAGGAAAAAGAGAAGGCTGTGAAGGATGCTCTGAAGAATGCTGAGAAGGCTGCTAAGGAAGCCGAAGCAAAGGCTAAGGAATCTGAAGCCAAAGCAAAGGCAAAAGCTCAGGAAAAGGAGCAAGAAGATGAGGTCGAGAGTGCTGAAGAGGCGTCCGAAGAGATTGAAAGTGAGGAAGAAGCAAAGCCTAAACGCAAATACTCTGTTCGTGCTCAACGCCAAAAGGCTGTAAAAAAGGATAAGGAAGCAGAAGAAACTGAAGATAAGAACGACGATAAAACCGAGTAAAACTATGCAAACATTGATTATTCCCAAGCTGAATCAAGTCGTTGCTTCAGCAATTAACATACCTGCAGTCCTGTCTGCAGCGGGCATTAGCTATACCTCAATTTCTAACGTCAACTGGCCGAATGAGTTCCCTTACAAGCCAAAGGTGGAGTTCGCTGCTGCTCATACTGGCGATGCTCTCTTGCTGCATTATCGTGTTGAGGAGCAGAGCGTTAGAGCTGTCGCGGAGAAGGACCACGAACACATTTGGGAAGATGCTTGTGTGGAGTTCTTTGTGATGCCTGTGGAAGCTGACGAACTGTATTACAACATCGAGTGTAATTGTACGGGAAAGCTGATTGTGGCAGTCGGAGAAGGACGCGATGGACGCAAACCTGCCCCTGCAGAAGTGATGCGAAAGATTGACCGCTGGGCTTCTCTCGGCACAGAACCTTTCGACGTTCGCAACGAACCGACCAAGTGGGAAGTTGCTCTGCGAGTGCCTATTACGACGTTCTTCAAGCACAAGTTCGAGAGTTTTGAAGGTCTTGTGGCAAAGGGAAACGTCTATAAGTGCGGCGACAATTTGCCTGTTCCTCACTTTATCAGTTGGAGCCCAATCAAGACAGAGAACCCTGACTTCCATCGTCCTGAGTTCTTTGGACAAATGATATTCTGATGCGTTTAAGGGAACGGGTTCTTGCAACCATGAAGTCGCGAGACATAGAGGGCAACTTCGAACTCTATGTCACTCGCACCCCAGGTTATCTGTGGGCGCTCTTCTTTCGTTGGTTGCATGTTCATCCCATCGTCGTCACCCTGCTGAGCATCATTATAGGCTGTGCTTCGGCCTATTTCTTTGCTTTCGACGACCTTCGCTACAACCTCATCGGCATGCTGATGCTCGTTTGGGCCAACTGGTACGATTGTGCCGACGGACAGCTTGCTCGCATGACAGGAAAGACGACACTCATTGGTCGAGTGCTCGATGGCTTTGGTGGCGAGCTTTGGTTCATCTGCATCTACATCGGCATAGCCATTCGTCTCTATCCCGTCTGGGGCATTTGGATTTTCCTCATCATCCTTTGGGCAGGCTTCTATTGCCATTCCCGTCAATGCGGAATAGCCGATTATTACCGCAATGTTCACCTTTGGGCGACGTTAGGGAAAGAGGGGAGTGAGCTGGATACAAGCGTCGAACTGCAGAAGCGTTTTGAGCGTCTCGGCTGGAACAAAAAGGAGTGGTTTGAGAAGTTCTACCTCTTCTTCTATGTTCGCTACATTCGTACTCAAGAACGACAGACAACGGAGTTCCAGTTGCTACGTCCCTTGATAGAGAAACTTCCGATAGACGCCCCCATTCGACAAGAGTTCCGACAAAAGAGTCTGCCGCTTATGCCGCTCTGCAACATCCTGACCTTCGACACGCGAGTCGGTGTTCTTTTCCTCTCGATGCTCATCGGACTTCCCTGGATTTACTTCGTCTTCGAGATAACTGTGCTCGAGGCTTTGCGCTTCTATACGCTTCATCGCCACGAAGCTTTCTGCCATAAGTTACACCAAAAGCTGTGCGCCATATGAAACAGAGCCACAACATAGCGCTGATTTTGGCAGGAGGAACAGGCGAAAGGATGCATGCCGTTGTTCCCAAGCAGTTTATGGAGATAGACGGCGAATCGGTGTTGCTGCACACAATGAAAGCCTTTCAGCAGCATCCTCTCATCCACGAGATTTATCTTGTCTGCATGCCCGAGTGGGAAGGCTTTGTCAAAGGTGAGGCAAAGCTTGGCGGAATAGATAAACTCAAGGGCATCATCAATGCTGGAGGAACTTGCTTCGCTTCTGCAAGAAATGGCATAGAATTCCTTTTGAAGAAGGAAGTCGACCCTGAAACGATTGTGCTTGTCCACGATGCTGTCCGACCTCTCATCACTCAGGACGTCATCAGTCGAAACATTGCAGTATGCCTGACTCACGGCAATGCCATTACGGCTTTGTCGAGCTACGAAGCCTATCTTGTTACAGCCGACGGTAATACTTCCAACGGCTTCATGCATCGTGAAGGGTTGATGCGAGCCCAGACGCCTCACACATTCCCTTTAGGCACGCTTCGTCAAATGATGGAACAGGCTAAGGAGCAGGGGATTAGCGAGTCGCAATCCATCTTCACCCTTGCTGGCGAACTCGGCATCTCTCCGCTTCATATTGCTCAAGGCGACTTGCGCAACTTCAAGATAACGGAGCAATCGGACATCCTCATCTATCGTGCATTGAAGACGTTGGAAGAATGATATACTACTTCTCAGGAACAGGAAACAGCCTTTATGTCGCTCGACACTTGGCCGACGAATTAGGTGAGCAACTTTGTCCTATGACATTAAGTCTCCCCTTACGGGGAGATTTAGAGGGGTCTGCTATTGGCTTGGTCTTCCCCGTTTATGGCTGGGGCATTCCGAATGTGGTGGAGAAAGCAGCCCCCCTCCTGCTCCCCCGAGGGGGAGAGACATTTGTTTATGCCGTGATGACTTGTGGCGATGATATGGGCTATACAGATAAGGTTCTGGAAAAGGCTCTTGGCAGGAAGCTCGATGCTGCTTTCTCTGTCCTGATGCCCGATGTTTATGTCTGCTTGCCAGGCTTCGATGTCGATAGCAAGGAGGAGTGCAAGGAGAAGTTCCAGAAGGAAGAAGTTGCCGTGAAGGAGATTGCCAATTGTATAAAAGAAAGGAAAAAGGTTCGCCAACTGAAACGCGGTCCTTTCCCTTGGACGAAGACTTACATCCTTCGGCCTCTCTTCAATCGTTTCCTGCTGACAGACAAATACTTCCATGTGGATGCTTCAAGGTGTATTTCATGCGGAAGATGCCAGAAGAACTGTCCCGTTGGCAACATCCTGATAGCCCCTCCCAAACCCTCTCCTCAAGGAAAGGGCTTAGAGTCTCCCCGTTGGGGAGATTTAGAGGGGGCCTTGCCTCAATGGCAGTCGCATTGTGCAGGATGTTTGGCTTGCTATCATGCTTGTCCGTATCATGCCATAAACTTCGGTAAGCAGACACAAAAGAAAGGACAGTACAACCTTTTGAAAATGAAGAATGAAATAATGAAAGAATGAAGGCTGCGAATAAGCGAGAGCAGTATCATGCTTGCATGTGTATTGCCGAGCGGAAGCAGTCTCGACGAAGTCAAGTTAAATATGAATAATAAACTCCTGAAAACCCTGTTGCCTTTAGCCGTTCTTGCTATTCTGCTTCTTGCACAGAAGTACGGCCCCCTACTAACTTCCCCCAAAGGGGAAGAAACGGAACAGGGACAGACCCCCTCTAACTCCACCCTAAAGGAGGAGGAAACAGAGCAAGGCGCCCTAATATCATACCCCTCACCTTTAGGGGGAGGATGGGAGGGGTCTGCTCTCTTAATCGAACACGAAGGTTACTCCCTCCTTTTCGACACGAAGACCTTGTGTCCTCGCTGGGTTGCTTGGGAACTGACGGCAGAGGAAACGCGTGGCAAAGTGTCGCGGCAAAACGTTGACTTCAAGGAAGATGAGTCTGTGCCAAAGCAGTATCAGGTCGCTTCTTGGGACTATAATGGCGGTTATTATGGGCGAGGTCACATGTGTCCTGCAGGTGATATGAAATGGAGTCAAGAGGCTATGACCGATTGTCACTACATGACCAATATTTGTCCGCAAACAGCAGAGCTGAACAAGACTTGGTGGGAGCATTTGGAGAGGGCTTGTCGTCGATGGGCAAGGCGCGATGGCGCTGTTCAGATAGTCTGCGGTCCCATCTTCTCCGAGAATCCGAAGCGTTTCGGCAAGAAGCATAAAGTGGCAGTCCCAAGAGCCTTCTATAAGGTTGTTCTCTCGCTCAAGAAGGGTAGGGAGAAGGCCATCGGATTCTTTTATACCAACGACGATGCCATTCAACCGATGGAGGATGCCGTTCGAAGCGTCGATGATATAGAGCGTCTCACGGGCCTCGATTTCTTCTCAAGCCTGCCTGATGAGCAGGAAGACAAGCTCGAGGCTATGAACGACCTCAAAATCTGGGACGAATAAGCGAGGGCTCTGCACTCGAATTCCCCTTCTTCTCTGGCCCATTACTGATGGGATGCCGAGCGACTTCGCACAGTATCCTTATAGTATATTCATGCGAGTACTCCAGTACAAGCGTGGAGGTACTCGAGTACCTACGTGTGAGGACTGCAGTACCAACGTGCGAGGACTGGCAACTTAACTGCCTCTTCCTGAACACTTTCCATACATAGTTTTTGTTTTAAAAAGAAGTTAAGCAGGAGGTTCTTGCGCTTAAGCGCTTAACTTTCCGCTTGCCGTTTCGATGTCTTTGAAGCCTTTTTTCTCAGTTAAGAGAAAAATCTTTTAACTTTAAACCTTGTTTTTTAATCTTTTTTATATCTTTACGGCGGAAAAGACAATTATTAACCTAAAACATAAAACTATGAACAAGAAACTTTTACTCTCATTCATGCTTTTGCTGACCTGTTTCGGCATGGCAAAGGCAGAAGTTGTGCAGGTTGGCAGCAACAGTGGTCCAACGACTTCGTTGCCCACCAATCTCGGCTACTGCTACACGGTAGGCCAGCAGATTTACGAGGCTTCAGAGATAGGAAGAGGAGGCTCCATCATCAGCATCAGTTTCCTCAATACGAGCACCGTGCAGTTCACCCGTAAAATGAAAATCTCTCTGGCGCACACGGATAAGTCGAATTTCTTTAGTTACCAAGAATGGATAGATGTGCCCGAATCATCTGTGGTTTTCGACGATCCTGTGACCTTCAAGGCGCAAGATTGGACGAAGATAGAGTTTGATACGCCATTCGAATACGATGGAACGTCAAACATCGTCCTTACTATCTTTGATTATACAGGCGTGGCTTCTGATTATGAAGTTGCATTCGGTGCATATAGTGCATCAAAACAAGCTCACTATGTTAGTGATAATGATGTTGTTAACCTGGACCCGAGCCATGGCGCCATGTCTGGCTACAAGAATACGATCAAGCTCACTTTCGATGATGCCGGCGGTTCAAGTTTTGGCGGGTCAGAGATTGTAAAGATTGGCACTGGCGAAAGTACGACGCAAGATTTGCCCTTCAGCTACTACGCTAGAACTTCCCGAACCCAGCAGATTTACGAGGCTTCAGAGATAGGAAGGAGCGGCTATATCACCAGCGTCAGTTTCTTCAATAAGAGCAACAATGAGTGCACCCGTGAGTTGAAGTTCTATCTAACGCCCACTGAAAAGACCACTTTCTCGAGCGCAATTGATTGGGTATCCGAAGGCGACTACCCATCTGTCTGGGTTTTCAGCGATGAAGTGACCTTCAAGGCGCAAGATTGGACGAGAATAGAGTTTGATATTCCATTCTACTACGACGGGACGTCGAACCTCATCCTTTCCTGCATCGACGAGACGGGCTCGATTTCCTCCGGCCATGTCTGGTTCGCTGCAGACCCTGCAACAAAAAAATCCATCTTTACCACAGGTTCCAACTCGAGCAGCTTCTCTAGCTGGAGGAATACGATAGAATTCGAGTTCCTTGATTGGCAGGTTGGCAGCGGCGAAGGCACCAGCGACTATCTGCCCACCAATATCTACTATAACTACTCCCTCTCGCAACAAATCTACACGACGGACGAGCTGGGAGTCCCTGAATATGATACGGAGATTACGAGCGTGAGCTTCTTCAATACTGGCGATACAAGAACTCGCAACCTGGATATCTACATGGTGCCAACCGACAAGACGAGCTTCTCTGGTAACTCCGACTGGATACCCTACACGAATAACAACAAGGTCTTCAGCGGCGAAGTGACCTTCAAGCAAGGCGAATGGACGGCAATTGGCTTCAACGTAAGCGATTATGACTATACTGGCAAGAAAAACATCGCTCTCATTGTGGACGATAACACGGGCTCTTATCAGTACAAAGTTCCGTTCCTCGCTTTCGAAGCGTCCAACCAAGCTATCTACGCATACGACGACAACATCAATTTCAATGCTGACGGCTTGAGCGAATACGCGGGAACGGTTACAAATAAGAAGAACCAGATTCGCTTCAATGATGCAGAACTTGACCCAAGAGCCTACGACCTTACCGTCTCCAACCTTACCTATAATAGCGCTAAAATCTCATGGAAGAGTCTCGGCGGCTGTTGGAACCTGGATTATAGGGTTGCCGGCACTGATACTTGGTATCATGCGCTGGATCCGGATTATGGCCTGTTCTTGTGGGATATGTACTATAAGCTAATAGGCCTTGACCAAGGAACAACTTACGAAGTCCGTGTGCGCTCTGTTTTGGACGAAGAGAGCGAAATCTTCTCGGACTACGTCTATACCCAGTTTACTACTCCAGAGCGCTTCCCCACACCTACCGATTTGGAAGTCATGTCCGTCACACCTTATAGCGCAGTGCTGAAATGGACTGAGAACGGCGATGCGACAAGATGGCAGCTTTCATCTTATCCCTTAACCTATGAGGCAGACAGGACCCCGTTTATCGTAAATGGCCTCACTCCAGGCACTTCCTACAGATTTGCTGTGCGAAGCGTCATAGTAGATGAGGAAGAAGATGAATATTATAGCAACTGGAGCGAAGAAGTCTCCTTTACCACTCCAGCCGTCAATCCTATACCCGAAATCTC
>JAFYYO010000296.1 GCA_017557475.1 Bacteroidaceae bacterium | reverse complement strand
ATGTGTGATTTTCGGGGACAAATGTACGAAAAAAAGTTCACATAATATATATAATGTGTAAAATAAGCGTGCTTAGTTGCAAAACATAACGTGTTATGATGGCAAAGATAACGTGTTATGTCGGGCAAGATAACGTGTTATGTCGATGAAGATAACGTGGAGTGTTTGCATATTTCAGCTTTTCTTCGTAATTTTGTGGCGTCTTTTTGTTACAAATCGACGCTTTTGGCGTTATATTTATAAAAGGACCTGTGAATTATGAGAATGAAAGCCTTCTTTTTCGCCCTCTGTCTGCCCATCCTCGCTTTTGCTGAGGAAGCAGATCTGGTGAAGCTTGTCCAGAGGCAAGCTGCCTTTGGTCGAACCATTCCGCAGGAGAAGGTCTTCATTCACTTGGACAATACCAGCTATCAGCTTGGCGATACGATTTGGTTCTCGGCCTTTGTTCGAAGAACGGATACGGGCAAACCTTCGGATGTGAGTGGCGTGCTCTATACGGAGCTTTATGGTCAGGACGGCTACATGATAGAGCGCAAACTCATCCAACTGAAAGAGGGTAGAGGTAGTGGATTCTTTGCTTTAAGCAGATATATTCAATATGCTGGGTTCTATGAGCTTAGGGCTTACACTCGTTGGCAACTCAATTGGGGGCGATTCGAGCACGAACACACGTATATGATGAAGCAGATCTTCTCTTCCAAACAACAGGAGAAGGAGTATTTCCGAGACTATGAGAAGCTCTACAGCCGCGTGTTTCCTGTCTATGACAAACCGCTCGAACCAGGCGAATACAGTCGCGATATGACCCTTCGAGCCATGCGAAGAGTTTACGATTTCGACGGTCAGAAACGCGAACTGAAGCTCTCGCTCTATCCTGAAGGCGGCAACTTGGTGGAAGGACAACCTTGCAGAGTGGCTTTCGAAGCAGCTTTCGACGACGGAGAATGGCCGGAAGGTTGGCTCGTTTATAATGGCGATTCGGTTAAGACGCAGAATCGAGGCAGGGGACTCTTCGAGGTCGTTCCGCAGAAAGGAGTGGAGAGGGAAGTCCTCTTCGTGACCAAAGACGGCAAGACTGCCAAAGCAAAGTTGCCAAAACCAGAGCAGACGGGCGTTTCGCTCATATGCTATCGCCAGCCCCCCACCGTCTCCCCCGAGGGGGAGAGTGCGAAACCTCAAGTCTCCCCTCGGGGAGATTTAGAGGGGGCCGTGTTTTCTTTTTCCCTTTTCTCTTCTCCCGATTTGCCTGCCGACAGTTTGGCTCTCAGTCTCATGCACGAGGGCAGGTTGGTGGATTGGCGCAGGTTTACGGAGCTTGTGGAAGAGGGGAATGGCCGGCTTTACAGCATCAGCGACTCGCTTTTGGCAGAGGCTGGCGTCTATCAGCTGACCGTCTTCGATACCCAAGGCCGCGTCTTTGCCGACAGGCTCTTCTTTTCAAGAGGTAAAGAGACTTTGCAGCCAACCCTTAGTATCGAGGGACTGAAAGAAGAATACGAGCCCTACGAACAAGTGAATATTAAACTAAAGAACTCCTCCCCTTTAGGGGGAGGCTGGGAGGGGTCTTCTTTCTCCCTCTCTGTTCGCGACGACCTCAATCGCGACTTCCTCTTCGACGATGGCAACATCCTGACGGAGATGCTCTTGTCGAGTGAGATTCGTGGCTTCGTGCCTCAGCCTGGCTGGTACTTCGAGGAAGATGATGAGGAGCATCGACAGGCTCTCGACCTCTTGATGATGACGCAAGGCTGGCGTCGCTTCGATTGGCGCAGTATGGCTGTGGCTGGGACTTGGGACATCACGCAACCTGCCGAGCGAGCTCCCATCCTGATTGGCTCTACCTCCAAAAACATCATCACCGATTTCGTGATAGATGCAGAAGCCGCCAAGCAGGAGAGAGACTTTGAGGACTCTTTCAACGATAGCGGCAAGAACCCGAATGATGGCGATGGCTACTACGAGGTCAAGCCGATGGATTTGCCCGACCTCTTTAGCCAAAACAAGAGCAGTTCGCGCGCCAAGACAGATTACAAGCGAGCCATAGACAAGCAGGATCAGGAGAAGATAAAGGAGCTGAAGGTTCATGCGGAAGTGATTGCTGTGGATGCAGAAACGTCCTTTATTGGCGAAATCGAGACTTATCGCAGGGCTTTCCGCATTCAGTTGCCGCCTTTCTACGGGAAATCCATACTCTTCCTGAGTGCTGCGGACACTACGAAATGGAAGAAAGGCAAGCCCTACACCTGGATTCAGGCTGAGCCGGACAACCTTGATACGGACTATATGTACTTGCCCAAGAGCGCCAAGCTGAGGCGTAAAATCTTCGTGGAGCCAGCCGACTATCTGCCTCGCATCATTTGGCCGTACCCGCTTTTCGTGAAGCCCTACAATTATTATCAGAAGCATCTGGCACCCTCTCCTCAGCAAAAAGAGAAGAATAACGAGTGGACAAGGCTCAAGGACGAGACGATTATATCCGAGGTAACCATCAAAGGCAAGCGGAACACGCTTCGCAGGTTCGACGACTATTGGCCCATCCTTGCCATCGATGCAGAAAGGGCTGACAATATGGCAAAGGACTATGGAATCGGGTTCATGAATTTGATGGTTGCGGATTACGGCGTCGAAGCGGGAGATGAATTCGTTGGAATGGGCCAGGAAGCAACCTTCGAAACCCGTTATGGCTTTGGCAGGACGCGCAGGATGCTGATGGGTAAAGAGATTCCGCCTGACTCAATCTATGCCAGGAAGTACCTCAATTCAGGTTCCTTCCTTCTCACCGACCCGGCATCAGGAGCTGCAGGCAAGCCTGGCGAATTGGGAACGGATGCCGATTTCCAGCTCTCGCCTGGTGAATCTCTGGAGTATAAAGGTAATGGCGTTTGGGACATGTATGTGCTCTATTCCGACTACAGCCCTCGTATGTACGGCAGCGACCTGTATTACGGAGCCAACGCGCCTAAGACAAAGCTCGTTATGTATCCCTTCCCCGACGGCTCTCGATACATGACTTACAGGGATCGCCGCTATGTCCTCGACGGCTTTGCCTATCCTGCAGAGTTCTATTCGCCTGATTACAGCAAGCAGCAGCTCCCAAAAGACGGGGCAGGGGGGACTGATTATCGTCGCACGCTTTATTGGAATCCTAACGTCAAGCTTGATGAGAATGGTGAGGCAGAAGTCAAGTTCTACAACAACTGCCGCACGACTCAACTCTCCGTCGAAGCCGAAGGTCAGTCCTCCGACGGCACTTTGCTCTGGTCGAAATGAAATACAGCGTGGAGTGTTGCCCATCACAGCGTGGAGTGTGGTCCATCATAACGTGTTTTGTTTGTCATTTTAACGTGTTATGTTGGCTGATTTGAGTAAATATCCTTCCAAATGAGGTCTTGAGACTGAAATTTTCGAACGCACAAAGTGAGCGAAAAGCATAGGAGGAAGTATCGAAACGAGGGTTTTATATGCGTTTTGAGGCCTAAAATAGGGGTATTTTCCATATGACTGAGACTCCAGAAGGGCTTATTACTGCGGAAACGACGCGGTTGAATATACTATAATTCATTGCTTTTTAGGGAGTTAAACAGTTTGTTAATACTGTCTTTAGTCACAGTCACAGAGTCACAGTTGTTTTTCAATAT
>JAFYYO010000295.1 GCA_017557475.1 Bacteroidaceae bacterium | reverse complement strand
TTCGTTGTGGTCGGCGTAGATGCCTGCTCCGATGCCTGCTCCTCTTGCTGCACCAACGCTACCGTCAGTATCGCAAAGCTCGATGGTTGCGCCAGTCACGCCTGCCAATGTGTCGCGGAAGATGGGACTGAGGAACATGTTTGCTTTGCCTGCTCGAATGGTCTTGAGTTCCATTCCCATCTGCTTCATGATCTCCATTCCATAAGCGAAACTGAAGACGATGCCTTCTTGAGCTGCACGAAGAAGATGGGCTTGAGAGTGGATGTTGAAGTTGATGCCATGGATGCTGGCTCCCACTTCTTTGTCCTGAAGCACTCGCTCTGCACCATTGCCGAAAGGAAGAATGGAGAGACCTTCTGCTCCGATAGGCACTTGAGCTGCGAGGTCGTTCATCTCGGCATAACCGATTCCTGCTGGGGCAACATTGCGACGAGCCCAAGAGTTGAGAATGCCTGTGCCGTTGATGCACAAGAGGACTCCAAGGCGGGTTGCCTTCTCTGTATGATTGACATGGGCGAAGGTATTGACGCGACTCTTTGGGTCGTAAGCCACGCTGCCCAGCACACCATATACGACGCCCGAAGTGCCGGCAGTTGTGGCGGCTTCTCCTGGCTCGAAGACATTCAGGGAAAGGGCATTGTTGGGTTGGTCGCCAGCTCGATAAGTGATGGGCGTTCCCTCTTGCAGACCCAGTTCTGCGGCTGCGGAAGCATTCACTTCGCCTTGAACTCCAAAGGTCGGAACAATATCGGAAAGCATCTCAGCGGGAATGCCGTAATAGTCCAAAAGGAATTGTGCGGGCTGCTCCGACTTGAAGTCCCACATCATGCCCTCCGAAAGACCGCTAATGGTAGTGGCTGGAGTGCCAGAAAGTCGGCAAGCGATATAGTCGCCTGGCAACATTACCTTATATATTTTAGAGAAGAGTTCGGGCTCATTCTCCTTGACCCAAGCCAGTTTGGAGGCTGTGAAGTTGCCAGGAGAGTTGAGCAAATGGCTGAGGCACTTCTCGCTTCCGAGGTCGGCAAAAGCCTTCTGACCATAAGGAACGGCTCTGGAGTCGCACCAAATAATTGAGTCTCGAAGCGGCTTCAAGTCCTTATCTACACAAACGAGGCCGTGCATCTGATAAGAGATGCCGATGGCCTTCACCTCATCTTTGGCTGCTCCGCTGGCAGTCATAATGTCGGCTGTGGCAGACTTCAAGTAGCTCCACCAAGCCTCAGGGTCTTGCTCTGCCCATCCTTGTCGAACAGCCTTGATAGGCGCTTCTGTCTTGGGATAGAAAGCAGTTGCCACAAGAGCACCGCTCTCGACATCCACCAAAGAGGCCTTCACACTGGAACTGCCTACATCATAACCAAGCAAATAGTTCTTTTTCATTGAACATTGAACATTGAATATTGAATATTGAACATTATTTTTTCTTCCACAACTTTGTCATATCCTCCAGTGTCTTGCCTTTGGTCTCAGGAACGAGCTTCCAGACGAAGATGGCTGCAACGACACAGAGGATTCCGTAGAGGCCGTAGGTGAACCAATGGCCGAAGTCATCGCCTGGCTTGAGGTGCATGTTGAACATCGGCACAAACGAGCTGGAGACGATGAAGTTACTGATCCATTGTGCAGCCACAGCGATA
>JAFYYO010000294.1 GCA_017557475.1 Bacteroidaceae bacterium | reverse complement strand
TTCGTTGTGGTCGGCGTAGATGCCTGCTCCGATGCCTGCTCCTCTTGCTGCACCAACGCTACCGTCAGTATCGCAAAGCTCGATGGTTGCGCCAGTCACGCCTGCCAATGTGTCGCGGAAGATGGGACTGAGGAACATGTTGGCCTTGCCAGCTCGAATGGTCTTGAGCTCCATGCCCATCTGTTTCATGACTTCCATTCCGTAAGCGAAACTGAAGACGATGCCTTCCTGAGCTGCACGAAGCAGGTGAGCCTGCGAATGGATGTTGAAGTTGATGCCGTGGATGCTGGCACCGATTTCTTTGTCCTGAAGCACTCTTTCTGCACCATTGCCGAAAGGAAGGATGGAGAGGCCTTCAGCTCCGATGGGAACTTGAGCAGCAAGGTCGTTCATCTCAGCATAACCGATGCCTGCTGGAGCCACATTCCTTCGAGCCCAAGAATTCAAGATGCCTGTGCCATTGATGCAAAGCAGAACTCCAAGGCGAGTCTGTTGTCTGTTGTCTGTTGTCTGTTGTCCATGATTGACGTGAGCAAAGGTGTTGACTCTGCTCTTTGGGTCGTAAGCCACACTTCCCAGCACACCATAGACGACGCCTGAAGTGCCTGCGGTTGTGGCTGCTTCTCCTGGCTCGAAGACATTCAGAGAGAGGGCATTATTGGGTTGGTCGCCAGCTCTGTAAGTGATGGGCGTTCCCTCTTGCAAACCAAGTTCTGCAGCTGCGGAAGCATTCACTTCGCCCTGCAGTCCAAAGGTTGGAACAAGGTCGGAAAGCATCTCTTTAGGAATGCCATAATAGTCCAAGAGGAACTGAGCAGGTTGCTCCGACTTGAAGTCCCACATCATACCCTCCGAAAGACCGCTCACAGTAGTGGCTGGAGTGCCAGAAAGTCGGCAAGCAATATAGTCACCAGGCAACATTACCTTATATATTTTAGCGAAGAGTTCGGGCTCATTCTCGCGAACCCAAGCCAGTTTGGAGGCTGTGAAGTTGCCAGGAGAGTTGAGCAAATGGCTGAGGCACTTCTCGCTTCCAAGGTCGGCAAAAGCCTTCTGACCATAAGGAACGGCTCTGGAGTCGCACCAAATGATGGAGTCTCGAAGTGGCTTCAAGTCCTTATCCACACAAACAAGGCCGTGCATCTGATAGGAGATGCCGATAGCCTTCACCTCATCTTTGGTTGCTCCGCTGGCAGTCATGATGTCCGAAGTGGCAGACTTCAAGTAGTTCCACCACGATTCTGGGTCTTGTTCAGCCCAACCTTGACGAACAGCCTTGATGGGTGCTTCCGTCTTAGGATAGAAAGCAGTTGCCACACAAGCACCACTCTCCACATCCACCAAAGAGGCCTTCACACTGGAACTGCCTACATCATAACCAAGCAAATAGTTTCTATTCATATCTATTTATATTTGGACCCCCTCTAACTCCCCCCTAAAGGGGGAGAACTTAGAACCTTGAAGCCTCCCCTTTAGGGGGAGGTTTGGAGGGGTCGGTTGTTTGTTATTTTTTCTTCCACAACTTTGTCATATCCTCCAACGTCTTGCCTTTGGTCTCGGGAACGAGTCTCCAGACGAAGATTGCAGCAACGACACAGAGGATTCCGTAGAGGCCGTAGGTGAACCAATGGCCGAAGTCATCGCCTGGCTTGAGGTGCATGTTGAACATCGGCACAAACGAGCTGGAGACGATGAAGTTACTGATCCATTGTGCAGCCACAGCGATA
>JAFYYO010000293.1 GCA_017557475.1 Bacteroidaceae bacterium | reverse complement strand
ATGCACAATGTACGATGTGGTCTGTCAGCTCTTTGCTTTGTAAGCTAAAGCGTACATCTTCATCTGCTTGAGCATAGCGCCGAGTCCGTTGCTACGAGTAGGCGAGAGATGTTCGCGAAGACCAATGCGGTCGATGAAGTATAGGTCTGCGTCGAGTATCTCTTGAGGCGTGTGATCGGAGAGGACTCGAACAAGCAAAGTGACGATTCCCTTGACGATGAGCGCATCGCTCTCCGCACGAAAATGCACCATTCCATCGATTAAATCGGCCTGCAACCACACCCGACTTTGGCAACCGTCAATGAGGTTTTGCTCCGTCTTGTATTGCTCGTCGAGCGGCTCCTGCTCGCTACCCATGTCGATGAGCAGCTGGTAGCGGTCCATCCAATCTTCGAAGTCGCTGAACTCGGCGATGATTTCGTCCTGTATCTCGTTAATGCTCATTGTAAATCAGTTGCGTAAGTGTTTGTCCGACGGCTTCGAGGACATTCGGATCGATGTTCTCCGGCGTGTCCTTTAGCGTGTGCCAGGTGGGTCCGAAGCTGCTCGGACCATCATTGTAACAAGGGATGATGTCGATGCATGGAACGCCGGCATCGTTCACGTTGATGTGGTCGTCGGTGATGTAGCCGCTGTCATCAAGAGGGAAGAACTGCCTGTAGCCGAGTTGTCCTGCCAGTTTCCAGACCAGATTGACAATGGGTTCGGCCAACTGACGGCTGATGCCTTCGCGTGAGAAGGTTGCCCCGAAGCCGCCAACCATATCGAGAAGTATGCCGAAACGGGCTTTGTAGTTGTCCATCCTGGCGCGTTCTGCCCAAATTTTCGACCCGAGACACCAGGTATCGGAAGAGCCCATGCGGTCTTTTGCCCACAGCGGCGTCCCCAGATCCTCTGCGTCGAAGCATATCATGTCAATGCCGACCTGAACGGGTTTCTCCTGCAGAAGACGGCAAATCTCGAGCATGACGGCAACTCCGCTGGCACCATCGTTGGCGGCAAGGATTGGCGTATGATGGTTCTTCTCGTCTTCGTCATTATCTGCCCAAGGACGGCTGTCCCAATGAGCACACAAGAGGATGCGGTCGGGATTGCTGGGATTGATGTGTGCGATGATGTTGCGGGCAGGCAATTTGCTGCCATCCCAAATGGTGACGGTACCTGGCTGCTCCTCAACCGTAGCGCCGAAAGAACGGAAACGCTGCACAAGATAATCGCCACAAAGACGAGAGGCTTCGCTTCCTGTAACTCGCGATCCGAACTCGCATTGCTCTTTGATATATAGCATTGCATTGCTTGCATCGAATCGCGGACAAGATGTCAAAGTGATAGTATCCGCTTTGGAAGTGTTGCTTTTGGTTCGTCCGTTGCAGGAAGTAAGCAGGAGAGCGGTTACAGCAAGCAGGCAAAAGAGTAATCTCTTCATTTCGTTGTGAGGTTATAACGTTCGTTTGCTATTGCACAAGTCAATGGCTCGGAGGAAGTTGCCGCCCATGATGAGGCGGATGTCCTGCTCCGAGAATTGCCGGCGAAGCAGGTGACGAGTGAAGTTGATTATCTCTGAGGCATCGGCAAGACCAGGCACGCCGCCGTCTCCATCAAAGTCTGTTCCGAGTCCGACGTGCTCTACGCCCATTATCTTGACTGCATGGCAGAGATGCTCGACTGCGTCGATGATGGTGGCTTCGCCATCTGTGCGAAGGAAACCGCTGTAAACAGTTGTCTGTGCAACGCCGCCAGCCTTTGCCAAAGCACGCATCTGGTCGTCGGTAAGATTGCGTGGATGGTCGCAGAGAGCACGGGCAGAACTGTGACTGCAGACAATGGGAACCTTGCTCAACTCGAGTGCATCGTAGAAACTTTTCTCGGATGTATGGCTCATATCCACAAGTATGCCGAGTCTGTTCATCTCCTGCACAACCTCTCGACCAAAGTCGCTCAGACCTCCATGCTCAGCGTTTCCTCTTGCCGAGTCACAGATGTCGTTGTCGCCATTATGGCAAAGTGTCATATAGACGATGCCGCGACGCTTGAATTGCTCGAGCAGGCTGAGGTCTTTGCCGATGGCATAACCATTCTCGATGCCGCGGAGGATGGCTTTCTTGCCTTGTGCTTTGAGTCGGAGAATGTCGTCGGCCGACTCCGCAAAGCCTACTCGGTCGTTGTTCGCCTGCACTATCTCATCCATCTGTGTCAGGAGTCGATTCGTCTTCTCCGTAACTGCTTTGTACGCTTCTTCTGTTCTTTCTCCTTGAGGAAGGTAGGCAACCATGATGGCGGCATCAAGCCTGCCTTCCTTCATTTTAGGCAGATTGACCAGAACCTTATCGGAGCGAGTGCCAAACATCTGTATGTTCTCCCTGCTGTTATCAGTGAAGAACATCGGGGTATCGCAGTGACTGTCTAATATAATAGATGTGTCGTGGATGTGCTTTGCCTGCGAGAAGGTGCGGGCTTCGCTGACGAGCCAGCGGAAGACGGACATGTGGCTCTCATCGTTGTTGAGGATGAAGCATTCGGGATGCCACTGAACTCCGAGCAAAGCCTTGTGTTCGCTGCTCTCCACAGCCTCGATGATGCCATCGGGACTCATGGCTGAGACTTGCAGATGCGGCCCTGGGTCGCTTACTGCCTGATGGTGGAACGAGTTGACTGCGATGCTCTGTTTGTTGCCGAAAATGCTTTGAAGCATGCTTCCCTCCTTGAAGCTGACTGTGTGCGAGGTGGCATATCGGGGCATATCTTGCGAGTGCTTGAGCTTTGCTCCTTCGCCCTGAACATAGATGTCCTGATAAACCTTACCTCCGAGGGCAGCTGCCATCACCTGAATGCCGCGACAGATGCCCAGCATCGGTATTTGCCGATGGAAGGCTTCTAGGGCGAGGAAGAGTTCGGGCTCGTCCCTTTTGGGGCAGACACTATGGAGTTGAGGTATGGGTTCTTCACCCAGGAGAAGCGGATTGATGTCGCCTCCACCTGAGAAGATGATGCCGTCGAGGGTCTCCAGGAGAGAGACGAGTGCTTCTTTGTCGTGGTGAGGCGGTATGGCAACCGGCGTTCCTCCGGCTTTGAGGACAGAGAGATAGTAGCCCTCGGCCAGTTCGCATCCCTTCTCTCCGAAGTTGCCAGTGATGCCTATTAATGGGTGTTCGCGTGTCATGAACAGTTTATTTTCCGATTCCGATGGGCACTTCTTTCTTGAAGCTCTGCTTCAGGGAGATGAGGGTTTCGGTTGAAACCACTCCGTCGATTTCCTGCAGACGGTCGTTGAGCAGGGTCATCAGGTGCGCATTGTCTTTTGCGTAGAGTTTGATGAGCATGGTGTAGGGGCCAGTTGTGAAGTGACATTCCACGATTTCGGGAATCTTCTCGAGTTTCTCTACGACGCGATTGTACATCGAAGCCTTTTCGAGTGTGATGCCGATGTAGGTGCAAGTATTGTAGCCCAGGCATGAAGGGTCAACATGGAAGCCGGAGCCAGTAATGACATTGGCTTCGATGAGGTGCTGAACACGCTGGTGAACGGCTGCACGGCTCACGCCACAAGCTTCCGCAACCTCCTTGAAGGGAATGCGTGCGTTACAGGAAATCATCTCGAGAATCTTTTTGTCTAAATCATCTACCTTAATCATAATAGTTAGTATTGTTGGTTGTTAAATTGAAAGCAAAATTAGTGATTTTTCTCCAAAGTGCAATGAGAAAATGGCAGAAATTGCGTTTGAAGGTGTATTTTTCTTGCAAAATGCAATCTCGACGCATAATTATAGACAAGAAACGGCGTTTCTCGAGGAAAGGCTTCTCCTGAAAGGGTGAAAAACGTCACACGTTACGATGCCAATCATAACACGTTACGTTTGCCATCATAACACGTTATGTTTGCCATCATAACACGTTATGTTTTCAGACGACGCTGGTTAGCTCTTGATGTTTCGCGGGTGATGTTCGAGGATTTCCTGTCTTAAGTGGCTCTTGTCGATGTGCATGTAAATCTCGGTAGTGCCGATGTCTTCGTGTCCGAGCATCGCTTGGATGGCTCGCAGATTTGCCCCTCCTTCCAGGAGTTGCGTGGCAAAACTGTGCCTGAAGGTGTGAGGGCTGATGCTTTTCCTGATTCCCGCTTTCTCGGCATACTCTTTGATATAGACGAAGAGGGATATTCTGCTGAGGTGTTTGCCTCGTCGAAGCGAGATGAAAACGTAATCTTCTTCGCCTGGTTTCACTTCGACGTCTTGCCTCACGACGAACCACTGTCGCAACTTCTCGATGGCGTTATCGCCGATGGGCACAAGTCTTTCCTTCCTTCCTTTACCGTGAACGCGGATGTAACCCTCTTCGAGATAGAGCTCGCTCAACTTCAGGTTGACCAACTCGCTGATTCTCAGTCCGCAACTAAACAGGACTTCTATGATGGCGAGGTCGCGAATGCCTTCAGGTTTACTGAGGTCGATGGCGGCTTCTATCTCGTCAATCTCGCTGAGACTCAGCACTTCGGGCAAGTGTTTGCCAATCTTCGGACTCTCGAGCAACTCGGTTGGATCGGTCTCGACCTCACCTTCGATGGTCAGGAAACGATAGAACGAGCGCACTCCACTCAAGATGCGAGCCACGGAACGAGGTCCCACGCCAAGCTCCTGCAAAGCCTTCGTGAAATGGTCCAACTGCTCGAGCGTGACCTTTCGGAAGTCGACACCCTCGTCAGCAAAGTAGTTCAGGAGCTTCTGCAGGTCCTTAAGATAGGCATCGAGCGTGTTCGATGTGTATGACTTCTCTAGCCGCAGATACTGGAAGTAGCGGCGAAGGATGGCGTTGCCTACAGTGTTGGTATTCGACAGTTCATAGTGCATTTTTCGTCATTTAAGGAAAAAAAACCTAATCTCTAATCCCTAATCTCTAATCTTTTTACTATTTTTGTAGCAGAAACTAACGCTAATCGACCACAAATATACAGCTTTATTATGAGAATCCAAATTATTAATGGCCCAAATCTTAACCTTTTGGGCATTCGCGAGCCTGAAATTTATGGCAAACGAGCTTGGGAAGACTACCTGAAGGAACTGCGTGCACGTTTCCCAAAAGTACGCATAGACTACTTCCAGAGCAACTTGGAAGGCGAGATTATCAACAAGATTCACGAGGTAGGATTTGACCGTGATGGCATCGTTCTCAACGCTGGAGCATACACCCACACCAGCATCGCCATCCTTGACGCCCTGAGAAGTGTGAGCACACCTACTGTTGAGGTGCACATCAGCAACGTCTATCAGCGCGAAGACTTCCGCCGTCGCAGCATCATCAGCCCAGGTTGTGTAGGCTTCGTAGGCGGTTTCGGACTCGACAGCTACCGCCTT
>JAFYYO010000292.1 GCA_017557475.1 Bacteroidaceae bacterium | reverse complement strand
CAATTTGCAAATGCAGGGTGTATTTTGTTGACGATATCTCTCGAGAAAAAACATAACGTGGCTAGTTCGTCAACTAGGCGTGCCTAATTCGCCAACTAGGCGTGTCTAATTTGCCAACTAGGCGTGCCTAGTTTGAAAACATAACGTGGAATGATTGCGATCATAACGTGTGTCGTATGCCGACAAAACAAGGCGAGCCTGGCAACAAAGCCAGACTCGCCTATTGATGGTCAGTAAGACAGACGCTTACTTCTTAATGATCTTTTTGCCGTTGATGATGTTTACACCCTTCTGAACCTTGCTCAGACGCTGGCCGAGCATGTTGTAGATGCTCTTGCTGGCAGTGTTGTTCTTGTTGATTTCATCGGATTCGATGCCCTTGATGCCGTCGGGATCAAGCTGCTCTGGACCATAGTACCAGAGGCGCCAGTTATCCATGACGATCCAGTCACCAGGAGTTGTGTCCTCATCGAATGGTTTGATGATACCAAAGGTGATGAAACCAGCTTCGTCTTCGGGAATATAGAAGGCCATTTCGTTCGTGTAGAGACCGCAGGGGAAGTAGTCGTCAGCAGCCTGGGAACAAGCGGAGTAGGGCTGTGCGCCGAATCCCTGGTCGCTTAAATATGTGCCGGGCGTTTGCATACCGCCGAGGTAGTAGCCGATGCCAGGATAGTTGCCTGACTCAACGTGGATTGGCATGAGTGGCATAGATACGGCTGTAGCGGGAACGCTTCCTTGAGGTTCTTCAGGACCTGCGAAGATAAAAGCGCGCTGAGCGGTGGGCTGGCCAGCAAGATACTTCCGAAGGTGTGTTCCCTCGTCGCCGTCGCGATAGTAACCTTGTACGGTAAGCACATAGGTACCTGCAGGCAGTGCTTCTGCTTCTTCAGGCGGGTAAAGTCCCTGATAGTTATTGAACTCATTGGTGTAGTATGACTCGAGAACAAAGTTCGCATGGTTAGCGCCACGTCCCCAAACACTACCATTGGAGAATATCCAGTCGTCGATGGTCCAGCGCTGGTCGTAGCCAGGATTGTTGATGAGGAAGGTGAGGTCAGCAGGATTGTCCTCGTTGGCAGTCTTGATGAAGCTGAGCATCTCCTCACGGCTGATAAACATCCACTGGTTGGTCGCCAGTTCGGGAGAGCGCAGGTCAGTATCAACTATATAGTAAGAGGGAGCGTAAGCATTATCGCCGCTGCGGAGGCCGAGATAGCTTCTGGTGCCTTGCGGATATTCTGTGCCATTGTAGGTTTTGCCCTCCGATGCAGAGAACTGGTTGTACTGGGCAATGTTATAGATGACTCTATTGTCTTCATTGTTTAACACAGGGATGAGTTCCCAAAGATTGTTGCCCATGTTGACGTCAACAAAACCGTTCCAGCCCAAGAAGTCCATCACGCCTTGATCGCCATTGGGACGGAAGGTCTCGATGTAGTAAGCACCTTCGATGGGCTCCGTAACAGGATTGTCATCTTCGTCATAAAGTACTTCTCCTGTATCTGGGTCGAGGACATTCTTCGTTGCCTGGATGAGCATCATCGGGTTGGAAGCGAACTCGATTGCCTGGTGCGCGCCATAAGCTTCGCCGCCGCCAAGGAAGTTCTTGGCACCTACATTAAATAAATAGTATTTGGGAGTAAGAAGAATCTCATCGGTTTCCTCGTCCACGTAATCAACCATACCAGTCAAATCCATTGGAACTGCCTGAGGAACGCAACCTACATAATTCTCTGTATGGCGCTCCATAGCGGTAGCCTTGCGGGCATCGCGCAAGTTGTTGAGGTAAGGACTCAGTTGGCTGGAAGTTGCGCAAGTGTCGAGAGCTGCAACAGCATCCTGGAGAGCAGTGCCCCAGTAGCCCTTGTCTTCCATCTTGCGGCAGATGTCCCAAGTCTTCTTCAGAGTCTTGACGTCGTTACTGTATTTGAAGATATTGTTGATAAGCGTCCTAAACTCTCTTGCATAGTTCCTGATCTCTGCGGGGTCGTTCTGGTTCTCTTTGAAGTATTGCTTAGCTTCTGCGATAAGATCCTGCACATCTTCCTTCATCCTGTTGGTCAAGAGAGTGTCGGTCTGTGCGTATGCGAGCACATCGTTGAACATCTGTACGCATTCGTCGTAGTTAACTTCCATTACGTTGATGCCGCAGTCGTAGAAGTGTCCGCCCCAGTTCTGCTGAATGTAAGTGGCGATGACGTTCTTGCCTACATTGAGGTATCTTGCAGGAATGTGAACCTGTACAGGGCTCTTACCATTGGTCCAGCCTACGTTCTTCTGCAGCAAGTGGCCGTTTACGTATGTCTCGTAAACGTCATCGTGGCAGACGTTCAGGTCGTAGGAGAGACGGTCGTTAATCTTGTCGAGCTCGAAGTTACGGCGAATCCAGTAGTTGGTGTTGTCGCCACCAGGCCAAATGCTCTGCACTTCAGGCATGTAACCTTCGCTGCCGACGGGCATCATCTGGTCGTCCCACATAGAGTCATCGAAGTCAGCCTGTGTCCAAGCCATAGTCTCTACGCGACCAGTAATCTCTGGTGCATCAGTTTCCTCGTAAACAGCTTCGTATTCGCCTTGCTCAAAAGCCCAAGCCTTTTCCTCATCGGTTTGGGGTTGCCTGTAGTCGCCAAATGTGCCATCTTCATTTTCAATCTCTTCATCCCAGATACAGTCAAAGTATTCGATGGAACGCTTGCACATCCAGAAGAAGTTGAAGTAGTGAGTGCCTACCCAGAGTTCTACAGCATCTTCTTCGTTGTCACCCTCTGTGATGTCGCGCAGAGAAATCTCCTTGATGGTAACCGTAGCATCATCCTCGCCACCTGCAAAGTCGAAAGCAATCTTGAAGTTGCTGACTTCCTGACCAGTGAAGTCGAGTTCAACGAGCTTTCCTTCGTACTCTTCTCCTTCAACGGGTGCAGGTACTATCACTTGATCGTAAGCCAATTCGATGTCGTCATCGTCGTTGTCAGTAAGCTTAACTGTCACTAAGTTGAATGTCTTATCGGTTTCCAGTCTAACCTTGAAGCTGTACTCGCGACCTTCTTCAATCCTGATGGGAGTCTTGAAGTGAAGCTGTTCCTGCCAATCATAGTCGACGTCATCGAGCTCGCTGTGACCAGGCATGGTGAAGGTGTATTCGTCGCCTTCCTGTGCCTCATAGAGTGCAGACCACGGGTGCTTGGGGTTGTTGCTGGGAGACTTGAGATCCCAGTTGTAGCCACCATAGCTATTGAAGAGCACCTTGCCTTCCCAAGGTTCTGTGTAACCCATGTCGAGACCGCCCTCAATCCTGGTGTAGAGACCACAGTCGGCAAAAGAGCCGCCCCAGTTCTGGTGAACGTGGAAGGCAATCAGGTTCTCCTCGCCGTTGAGCTTGATGAGTGCTTTCTGCTCGTCAGTCAGCAGAATGTACTCGTTATTGTTCCAGCCGTCGGTAACTTCGAAAACGAGTTCGCCGTTGATGTAATACTCAGCAGGAGCATCATCGTGGCCGCAAGCTAGGTAAACGGGACCAGAAAGCAACTGGTCGGTTGTGAAGGTTCGACGTACATAAATGTCTGCCATGATGTTGTTGGTCGTCCACCTGTAAGAGGTTTTCCCATTGTATGTCTCATCCGAACTGAATGGAGCGGTGTGTTCTTCCCACAGGATTTGGAGGTCGTTACCTTCTTCATCAAACTGGTCGAAGTTCCTGTCGCCGTCTTTGGGACCCATGTCAAAACCTGGCTCAAACCACTGAAGTCCTGCCTCATCTTCTTCAGGACCGAGTGCTCCACAAATCTGATTGTAGTGGCCATTCGTCTCGTTATATGGATCACCATAGTCCGTTGCAGAGTTGTAAACCCACGTCCAGGCCTTCCACTCAATGTCGCCGTCCCATCGTGAGGATGGCAGCACAATGATATTTGCACCGACGGCAACCAAGCCATCGCCTGCGCTTGCCATCAATGAGAACAGCGCAGCTGCACAAAGAAGTAATGTTTTCTTCATCTTGATTATTGTTAAGTTAATACTAAAATGATTATTCTGCCTACAAATTTAGTGATTTTATGTTTACCTTCAAACAAAATCGTACAAAAGTTTGCGCTGTGTGACATTATTTTGTATATTTGCACGTAAATTATAACAAAAAAGGATGAAATTCGTATCACTTGGCTCCGGAAGCAGTGGCAATTGCTATCTCTTGCAGTCGGGCGAGACATCCATCCTGCTTGATGCAGGCATCAGCATCCGTTCCTTGAAGAAATATCTCAAGGATCTCGACATGAGCCTGGAGGACGATGTGTCGGCCGTATTCGTTACGCACGACCATGCCGACCACATCAAGGCAGTGGGGAGTATCGCTTGTGATTGCGGCAAGACTATCTATGCCACACAGCTCGTGCACGAGGGCATTGCTTGCAACCGTTGCCTGAGAATTGATGTGCCCAACGACCGTAGGGCATACATTGAGAAGGGAAAGACGGTGGAGATGGGGAACTTCCGCATCACGCCATTCGATGTTCCCCATGATAGCCGCGATTGTGTGGGCTATGTCGTTGAGGCAGACGGTGTTCGTTTCTGTCTCATTACAGACATCGGGCACGTTACTGACACGATTCGTGAACAAGTCGGCAAAGCCAACTATCTGGTTTTGGAGTCGAATCACGATGTCAATATGCTCCATATGGGCAAGTATTCGCAATACCTTAAGGACCGTATCAGCAGCGACAAAGGTCACCTGAACAACGAGCAGGCAGCCAAATTGCTGGCCGAGTATGCCACTCCGCAACTCCGTCATGTATGGCTCTGCCATTTGAGTGAGGAGAACAACCATCCCGTGCTTGCCCGCAAGACTGCAGAGGCGGTGCTTCGTCAGCACGGAATCATTCCAGGTGTGGACTTTGACCTGGATGTTCTAAAGAGGAAATCTCCCTCGGAGTTCTATTCTCTGACATAAAACAAAAAAAGTTTGCAAAACATTTGGCGGTTTAAATAAAAGTTCATACCTTTGCAGCCGCAAACAAGAAAAGCGATGCGTCCTTAGCTCAGTTGGTAGAGCAATTGACTCTTAATCAATGGGTCCAGGGTTCGAGCCCCTGAGGGCGTACAAGGTAAAAGGATGAACTGGATGACAGTTCATCCTTTTTTTGTCCCCCCTAACCCCCTTTAGGGGGGACAAAATAACAAGATGTAGAGAAAAGGTCTCCCCCTAAAGGGGGTTGGGGGGTCTAATATATATATAATGTATAGGACAAAAACATGCGGCGAGCTGCGTCTCGCCAACGTAGGAGAGAAAGTAACTTTGGCAGGATGGGTGCAGAGCATCCACAACTTGGGCGCACTCACGTTTGTTGACTTGCGCGACCGTTACGGCATCACACAGCTTGCTTTCAACGAGGATGCATCAGAGGAACTTCGTCAGCAGGCTGGTCGTCTTGGCCGTGAATACGTCATTCAGGCTAAGGGTGAGGTGGCCGAGCGCTATTCCAAGAACAAGAATATTCCGACTGGCGACATTGAGATTCTCGTCACAGAACTCAATATATTGAACGAGAGCTTGACGCCTCCCTTCACGATTGAAGAGGAGAGCGATGGTGGCGACGACCTCAGGATGAAGTACAGATATCTTGACCTGCGTCGCCCTTGCGTGCGCAAGAACCTCGAGCTGCGTCATAAGTTCGCTTTCGAGGTACGCCGTTACCTCGACCAGCACGGCTTCCTCGAGATAGAGACGCCTGTCCTGGTGAACAGTACGCCTGAAGGCGCTCGCGACTTTGTCGTGCCCAGCCGCATGAATCCGGGTCAGTTCTATGCCCTTCCGCAGAGCCCTCAGACCTTGAAGCAACTGCTGATGGTGTCTGGCATGGACCGTTACTTCCAGATTGTGAAGTGCTTCCGCGACGAGGACTTGCGAGCTGACCGTCAGCCCGAGTTCACGCAGATTGACTGCGAGATGTCGTTCGTGGAGCAGGAAGACATCCTGCAGATGTTCGAAGGCATGAGCAGACACCTCTTCAAGACATTGAAAGGCATCGATATTCCCGAGTTGCCTCGCATGACTTGGGCAGACGCGATGAAGTACTACGGCAGCGACAAGCCCGATACACGCTTCGACATGAAGTTTGTGGAACTGAAGAACAACCAGCCTGACAATGCTTCTCGCGAAGTGGTAGAAAGCATCTTCCCTGCAGGTTTCCAAGTGTTCGACGATGCTGCCTACATAGGTGCCATCTGCTGTGAGGGTCAGGCGGTTTATTCAAGAAAACAGCTCGACGAGTTGACCGACTTCGTGAAACGCCCGCAGATTGGTGCCAAAGGACTTGTCTATGCGCGTGTCCAGGAGGACGGCAGCGTGAAGAGTTCCGTGGATAAGTTCTATACGCCTGAGAACCTTGCAGTCCTCAAGGAGAAGATGAACGCGAAGGCTGGCGACCTCATCCTCATCCTCTGCGGTCCCGATGCCATGAAGGTTCGCAAACAACTCAGCGAGCTTCGTCTCGAAATGGGCAGCAGGATGGGTCTTCGTCCCAAGAACAAGTATTCTTGTCTCTGGGTCATCGACTTCCCGATGTACGAGTGGAGCGACGAGGAACAACGCCTCATGGCCATGCACCATCCGTTCACTTCGCCCAAGCCTGAGGATATCCCTCTGCTCGACACCGACCCTGCCAGCGTTCGCGCCAATGCCTACGATATGGTGGTCAACGGTGTAGAGGTTGGTGGTGGCAGCATCCGTATCCATGATGCCAAGTTGCAGCAGAAGATATTCGAGATTCTGGGCTTCACTCCGGAACAGGCTCAGCAGAAGTTTGGCTTCCTGATGAACGCCTTCAAGTACGGCGCTCCCCCTCACGGAGGATTGGCTTACGGCCTGGATCGCTTCGTCAGTCTGTTTGCGGAACTCGACAGTATCCGCGACTGCATTGCCTTCCCGAAGAACAACAGCGGCAGAGATGTGATGCTCGATGCTCCTGGTCCAATCGACCAGAAACAGATGGACGAACTCTGCATCAGGTTGAAATAAAAAATTAGGCACGCCTAGTTGGCAAACTAGACGTGCCTAATTCGCAAACTAGACGTGCCTAGTTGACCAACTAGGCGTGCCTAGTTTTTTTATGTCCCTTGTTGTGGTTTGGAGAAAGCCTTGAGCCAACTGTCTGTGCGGAACCTCAGGAGGAAGATGAGGCCGCGGAAACAAAGTTCTGTCGCCATTGCAATCCAGACGCCTTGCAGTCCCATGGAGGAAACAAGAATGTAAGCAAGGACGATGCGCACCAGCCACATGCTTCCCAGATTCATCGTGCAGGGAATCAACGTGTCGCGAGCTCCGACGAAGATACCATAGCATACAATGCTGGCGGCAAACATTGGTTCGGCAAACGCTTCGATGCGAAGAATCTGTACTGTCAGCCTTTGTACGTCGAAGTCGGGCGTCATGACGCTCATAAGGGCTGGCGAAGCGGTGTACATCACCACAGCCATCAAGGTCATGAAGGTCATGCCCATGCCAAGCGTGATACGTCCGAAACTGCGTGCCAGAAGGCGACGGCCGGCTCCGAGGCTCTGTCCGACGAGCGTCGTGGCTGCGTCGGAGATGCCATAACCTGGCATATAACAAAGCGCTTCCACAGTGATGCCGAAGCTATTGGCAGCAATGGCTATCGTCCCAAGCGGGGCAACGATAATCGTACTTACTATCTGAGCGCCACAAATGATGACGTGCTCTACAGCTATCGGTGCAGAGATATGGAAACTCTCGCGCAGTGTCCTTAACTGTGGGATGAATGTGCCCGTGTCCTGCCGAAGCGAGAGCTCCTTGCTTCGCACAACCGTGAAGTAGCACATCAGCAACGAACAGATGATGAAAGCAAGGGCTGTACCGAGCACGGCACCCACTACACCAAGGCCTGCGCCTGGTATCGTGATGCCGAAGTATGTGCGTGTGGGGAAGATGAGCAACCAGTTGAAGAAGACGTCGAGCAGACAAAGGCTGATGTTCAGGATGCTGGGAATGTGCATGTTGCCGCTGCATCGAAGCATGCCGGCACAGAGCGAATTCAGCATCGAGAAGGGTAGACACATCGAGAAGAACATGAAGTAGAGGCTCGCGTTGTGGCAAATGTCCTCGCCTCCGCCAAGCCAATGCGGAAGATAACTGCTAATGCCAACTCCGATGCAACCCAGAATCACTGCAAAGAGAATGCAGGAAAGGAAACTCTGCCTCAGCACTTCTCGTGCTCCAGCAAAGTCGTTGGCGCCAATCTTATGTGCCACCTGAACATAGAAGCCCACGCTGACAGCATGGCAAAGGCTGCCAAAAAGCCAAATGCTGGTGCTGACAAGGCCGATGCTCGCGCTGGCTGCAGCGCCAAGGCTGCCTACCATGCTGGCGTCAATGTACTGCATCATGATGTGTACCAGCTGGGCTAGCATACTGGGGAAACTAAGCAAGGCGGTAAGCTTGACTTGTGATATCCAGTCAAGCTTACCGCCTTCTCGTATGAGCAAGAGCAACTTATCTTTACTCTGCGTGTAATTCATGTATGGTGCAGTCGGCTGGCGCCTTCCGATTTTCGTCGATAATGAGTTCCCCTATGCGACCTTCGACAGTGATGTTGCCGCTTGTCGGGTTCTTGATGCTATGGACGTCTCCCTTGATGGAGGCTTTCACGGTGCTGTATTCGAGCATGAGATTGGCGTCATCACCAAAGGTGCAATCCACCATAGTCAAGTTCTCGCAATAGCAGAGAGGCTGCGGGCCTGTGATGTGACAGCGGATGAGTGTCAGGTTCCGGCTGTACCAGGCAAGATACTCGCCGTTGATTTCGCAGTCGGTAATCGTGACGTTCTCGCAGTCCCAAAGCGCGTCCTTGCTGTTCAGGAGCGAGTTCTTGATCTCTACATTCTTGCTGTATTGGAAGGCATAATTGCCCTCGAGGTGCAACCTATCGATGAAGACATTGTCGGTTCGCATGCCAAGATAGTCGGCATTCAGTATCTCGCAGTTGCGAAAGGTAGCACGGTCGCAGTCCCACAATGTCTCCTGAGCATCGGTGAAGCGACAGTCTTCAACCTCGATGCCTTGCATCCTGCGGAACATCTTCGGCGCATCCACGAGGCAGTGACTGAGCTTGCCGTTCTCGCTATACCAGAGAGATGAGCGGGCAGACGTTTCGAAGTGGCAGTTTTGGGCAAGGAACTTGCGGCACTCCCAGAAGACATATTTGCCTTGGAAAGTGCAGTCGTAGGCTTCGATATTGCCGCTTTCCTTGATGCTGGACTCGCCAAGATGGATGGTCACACGCTCAAGCCGTGCGTCATGAAGCTTGTAAAGCGGTCGCTCACCGCCGTATTCCTTATCCTTTATTACAATCATCTACCTTATTAAATAGTTCCTCTCCTTGAGAGAGGTTAGGAGAGGCTGTTAGTCTTCCATGAGTTTCCTATACCTTATCCTTTTCGGCTCCTCGAGACCAAGACGCTTGAGTTTGTTGGCCTCGTAGTCGGTGTAACTGCCTTCGAAGTAGAAGACGCTGCCGTCGCCCTCATAGGCGAGGATGTGTGTGCAGATGCGGTCGAGGAACCAACGGTCGTGACTGATGACGACGGCACAGCCTGCGAAGTTCTCAAGGCCTTCCTCAAGAGCACGCAAGGTGTTGACGTCGATGTCGTTCGTCGGCTCGTCGAGCAACAGAACATTGCCTTCTTGCTTCAAAGCCATTGCCAGATGCAGACGATTACGCTCACCTCCTGACAGCACGCCGCACTTCTTTTCTTGGTCAGCACCGCTGAAGTTGAAGCGACTCAGGTAGGCGCGACAGTTGACATCACGTCCTCCCAAACGCATCAGTTCGTTGCCTTGACTGATGACTTGATACACCGAGAGGTCGGGCTTGATATCTTCGTGGCTCTGGTCAACATAGGATATCTTGACAGTCTCGCCTACCTCGAAGGTGCCCGCATCGGGTCTCTCCAATCCCATAATCATGCGGAAGAGAGTAGTCTTGCCCGCGCCGTTTGGTCCGATGACGCCCACGATACCACCTGGCGGAAGCATAAAGTCAAGGTCCTTGATGAGTTGTTTCTCGCCAAAAGCTTTGCAGACACCATGTGCTTCAATGACCTTGTTGCCAAGACGTGGACCGTTGGGAATGAATATCTCCAACTTCTCCTCACGCTCCTTCTGCTCTTCGTTGAGCAACTTATCGTAGCTGTTGAGGCGAGCTTTGCCTTTTGCCTGACGTGCCTTAGGCGACATGCGAACCCATTCAAGCTCGCGTTCCAACGTCTTGCGGCGCTTGCTTGCCACCTTCTCTTCCTGCTCCATGCGCTTGGTCTTCTGTTCGAGCCAAGAGGAGTAATTGCCTTGCCAGGGGATTCCTTCACCTCGGTCGAGCTCAAGAATCCAGCCTGCCACATCGTCGAGAAAATAGCGGTCGTGCGTAACGGCGATAACCGTGCCCTCGTATTGCGTGAGATGTTGCTCGAGCCAGTCAATGCTCTCTGCATCCAAATGGTTGGTTGGCTCGTCGAGCAACAGGACGTCTGGTTTCTGAAGAAGCAGGCGACAGAGTGCCACGCGACGACGTTCACCACCACTCAATGTCTTGATTGGTTGGTCGGCAGGTGGACAACGAAGCGCATCCATTGCACGCTCCAGTTTGCTGTCCAAGTTCCAGGCATCGGTGCTGTCGATGATGTCCTGCAACTCACCTTGTCGAGCGAAGAGTTGGTTCATCTTGTCTTCGTCCTCGTAATACTCGGGCAGACCGAACTTCTGGTTTATCTCCTCGTATTCCTTCAGGGCGTCCACGATGTGCTGCACGCCTTCTTTCACCACCTCGATGACCGTTTTGTCGTCATCAAGTTTGGGTTCCTGCTCAAGATAGCCGACGCTGTAGCCCGGGCTCCACACGACATGGCCCTGATACTGCTGCTCAATGCCGGCAATTATCTTCATGAGCGTCGACTTACCCGCGCCGTTCATGCCGACGATGCCTATCTTGGCGCCGTAGAAGAAGGAGAGGTAGATGTCCTTGAGGACTTGCTTTTGGTTCTGCTGGATGACCTTGCTTACGCCGACCATCGAGAAGATAATCTTCTTGTCGTCTGTTGTCGCCATATATGAGATTTACGGTTTCTTTATTTGTTTACGATTGGGCTGCAAACTATGCTTGCAGGAGAGTTGCCAGTACCACCATGGGAAAACTCCAGTACTACCACGGTGGTACTGGAGTTTCTCCACGGTAGTACTGGCGATGCTCCACATGGCGTCATCCGCCTCGCCTAAAAGGGGATTAGTTTACTTCAGCTTGTCGTCGCTGAGCTTCATCGCCCTGTAGGCCTGTTGTGTAGTGAGAACCGTCTTGAACTTAGCGTACCATTTGCGCAAGACTGCCGGTTCCTGTTCCTCCTGCTTCTGCTTCAGTTCGAAGAGCTTGTCGCATTGTGCGGCGGTCAGCTTATTGGCGTCGATGACATCCTGCAACTCGTCCTTGAGGTCCTCATAGGGGTCTTTCACGTCGGAGAGTTCTTTGAGGAAGGCTTCGAGCAGAGGCTTGAACTTAGCCTCCACGTCGCTTTTGAGTCTGAGGTTCTTCAGGACGTAGGCGACACGAGCGTCGCGTTTGGCTCCTGCCTGGGCGGCAGATGGAGCAACGAAGGCCAGACTGACGAGCATGGCCGCAAGGAGCATGAAATGTTTCATAGCGGTAGTTGTTTTAGAGAATGAATATAATAATGTCATTTGCCGACAAAGCGACTATAGATGACTTGCATCTTGATGGGGTTGGCTGCAGTTCCTCGTACAAGTTTGGTACTGCAGAGGCTTAGGTCTTGATTAACGGAAACCTGCGTAGTGTAGCCATAGCTGTCAGTTGCAGAAGAAACGGTAACAGGTACAAGCACTACATGATTCCAATCGGGATGTGCTGCTTCCCAGTCTTCCTCTGTTAGGCCTTCTGCTTTGATGCCTGCTTGCTTCTCATTCTGACAATAGGAAATGAGACGACTAATATTGTCGAATGTGTAGCAGTTGTAGGTCTCAAAGAAATAGGTTGTAAAGGATTGCTGCGAGTCGCTTACCTGATGTTCCTCAAAGAAGCGGTTGAAGTTCTGCTTGCGCACGAGCAATAGATTTTGAGGGATGCCTAGTGCATAGTCGTCGTTCTGTGCATCCTCGTTCTGATTGTTGATGCGTGTGAGGGTAAGGGATGCACGGGTAATACTATCATTTTCGTGTCCCTTATAGATGTCGTCGATGGGAAGAATAAGTTCGGTGCAGATACCTGCAGGCGTCTTGAGCATTGTGTACTGCTCGTTGTCGATGAGCAGGTTGAGGTTACTGCTCTTAAATTGTGTGCCCTGTATGACTTCCGGTGTGGCGGCAAAACGGCAAAGTCCAGACATGATGGAGTCGGGATATGCTTCACTCTTGAAGCGGAAGTTGATGTTCATGGTGCTGACCTCGATATTGAGCATCGTGCCAGTGCCACCAACTGTGCGGAACAAGTAGCCTGCGCAGACATTACGGATGAAGTGATATGAATCGCGGAAGGACTCTGGGTTGTCATAGTATGCCTGCATGATGCTATTACCAAGTTCTCGGTCTAGCACGATGCGCACATTGTCCGAGTAACTATCACTGGCACGTTGCGCATCAGTCATGATGTAGTCGGTTCCCGTGATGACCTTGGCTGCTATGGGTTCTTGACCTTCATCTATGAATTGCTCAAGGTCGGTATTTGTGTAGAGATTTGCAGACTCTTCGAGCAGTTTGTCTTTGCTGAGGGGCACTACTTCGACCTTTATCGGATTGTTCTTGTCACCGAAGATGCTCTTGATAAAGAGACGTATCTCGATGGAGTCGCAGAGATTGCCTTCGTCATCCGTGATAAGGTCTTCCTTGTTTGGGAATGTGTAGCCTTCGAAAGTGTGGAATTGCGCAGCAAAGGTCGCTGTGATGGCTTGGTCGGTCTCGGGGTCGATGACTTTGCCCAAGTAGCATGTTGCGCTGTTGGCAGGTACAACAGCATTAAGGATGTCATTCGAGAGGACTCCGAAGTTTGCTGTCGAAGTGCTGATGGCATCTTGTCCAGGGAAAACACCAAGTGAACCTGTGTCTTCACTACAACTTATAAGGAAAGCGATGGCCAGAATGATAATTGACCATGCCGAGTAGGTCTGTTTCATATATCTTCCTCTTCTTCCACTTTGCCGATATTCCAGATGGAGTCGTAGAAAGTGGGGTAGTGGATGCCATATTCTTCAACGCTGATGGGAGGCAGGCAAGGCTTGCCGAGTCCTTCTGCAAATGCCGTGAGTTCTTCGTTCTCTGTAAGGAAGCCAATGCCGTCGGCAAACTTGATGCCCAATTTGTTGAGCATAGGCACAAGTTTCTTTTCGCCTAATCCTCTTGTGGCGGATATGGTGGCATTGCGGAAGGCGATGATACCGTCCATGTTTGGGGGAACGGCTGAGTTGAGCATCTGTGTTTCGGGAGTGAAGATGACCTTGCAGTCACGGAATGAAGGCTCTTCAGCATATGCTGTCTTGATGTAAAGAGGCAGGATACTGCTCATCCAACCTAAACAGTGAATAATGTCGGGCGACCATTTGAGTTTCTTGATGGTCTCCAGTACGCCACGAGCAAAGAAGGCAGCGCGTTCTGCATTGTCCTCGTACTCCTTACCGTCCTCATCTACTGCCAGTTTGCGCTTCTCGAAGAAGTCGTCATTGTCGATGAAGTAGATTTGCATTCTGGCAGCAGGAATACTTGCCACTTTGATGACGAGCGGGTGGTCTGTATCATCGACCACGATATTGATGCCGCTCAACCTGATGACCTCGTGCAACTGGTTGCGACGTTCGTTGATGATGCCCCATTTCGGCATGAAGGAACGTATTTCGCGACTCTTTTCCTGAACTGCCTGTGGCAAGTATCTGCCCATTTCCGCCAGATTGGTCTCAGGCACAAAAGGCAGCATCTCTTGTGTGACAAAGAGTATCTTCTTGGCTTTAGTCATCTCATTAAAGGCTATAATATCTACGCAAAGATACGATTATTTTCGCAAATAACAATGAAATTTTGCGTCTTTTCACACATTTTAGAATAAAAATGCACGTAATGCTTTCTTATTTCATAAAAACTGTGTTACTTTGCACGATTTTCTGTTCATAGCATGAAGATTATAAACAACATCAAAGAGCTCCGCAAGTGTCTTGCCCAGCAGCGCAAAAAAGGACATTCCATTGGTCTCGTGCCCACGATGGGAGCTTTGCATGAAGGGCATGCTTCGCTCGTTCGTAGAAGTGTCGAGGAGAATGACGTTACGGTTGTAAGCATCTTCCTCAATCCCACACAGTTTAACGACCCGAAGGACTTGGAACGCTATCCTCGTACACTTGATGCCGATTGCCAGTTGCTCGAGCAGTGCAAAGCCGACATTGCCTTTGCTCCGACAGTTAAGGAGATTTATCCTGAGCTTGATACAAGGCAGTTCAGCTATCCTCCTACCGATAGTGTGATGGAGGGTGCTATGCGTCCAGGGCACTTCAATGGCGTGTGCCAGATTGTGAGCAAGCTCTTTATGTATGTTGAGCCTGACCGTGCTTATTTTGGAGAGAAGGACTATCAGCAGATTGCCGTCATCCGTCGAATGGTTGACGACCTTGGCTTCAAGTTAGAGATAGTTCCTTGCCCTGTAGTCCGTCAGAGCGACGGATTGGCTTTGAGTAGTCGCAATACGCTTCTCTCCGCAAAAGAGCGCAAGACGGCAGCCAACATCTACCGCATCATGAATGAGAGCCGCTCGCTTGGCCTCTCAGTACAGAAGACGCATGATTATGTCGTGAATGAAATCAATGGCATCGACGGCTTGGAGGTGCAGTACTTCAGCATCGTGGATGGCGATAGCCTGGCAGACGTCACATCATGGGATGCCGCTCCGAGCATCGTTGGCTGCATCACTGTCTTCTGCGGCAAGAAGCCAATAAGACTCATAGACCATATACGATATAAGTAATAAAAGAAAAGGAAGTAAAAAAGGAATTTAAAGATGAAGTTATAAAAGGAAGTAATGCGCTCTGCGCAGGACAATAGAGATTTGCCTATAGTGGTGTTCTCCAGCACACAGTGCTTAACTCCCGCTTTAACTTCCATGAGCGTAGCGAATTAACTTCCAATTTAACTCCAACCATATAATTATGTTGATAGAAGTATTGAAGTCGAAGCTTCACATGGTCACTGTGACCGAGGCAAACATTAACTACATGGGCAGCATTACCATCGACGAGGACTTGATGGACGCTGCTGGTCTCATAGCAGGCGAGAAAGTGCAGGTGGTGAACAATAACAATGGCGAGCGCTTCGAGACTTATGTCATTCGTGGCGAGCGTGGTTCGGGTTGCATCTGTCTGAATGGCGCTGCAGCTCGCAAGGTGCTTGTGGGCGATACAGTTATCATCATGTCGTATGCCCTGATGGATCTTGAGGAAGCCCGCACCTTCAAGCCCAGCATTGTCTTCCCTAAGAACAATCGAGTTTAAGATAAGATAAAGGCACGCCCTTCATGGAGCGTGCCTTTATATATATAATAATGTAATAAGAGCGTGCTCTTCAGATGAGGGCACGCTCTTATTTTGTTATGTGTGGGGTTTATTCTGCGCCCCAGATATCCCAGTCGTCTTCTTTTGCGTGAGCATCGCCGTTGCTGCCGCCGCCATCGGTCAAGCCGGTGTCGTCGTCGCTCTTGAAGCTAACACAGATGATGTTTGTAGGCATAGCGCTTTCCACATTCACGATGGGCGTCATATATATCTTTTTCATATTTAAGTCCTCCATTGATTAAATGATTCTATTTGAGTGTTATTTAGGTTCGCTCGCACCCGAGAGTGCGAGCGAACTCTCAGTTATTCTCACTTAACGGTGACTTTACGTCCACCATTCACATAGATACCCTTCATGCTGGGCTTGCCTGCGAGCTTGCGACCGCTGATGTCGTACCAGTCGCCGCCTTCCTCTGCATTGATGTTAGCAATGCCAGTGGGATCTTCATCACCGAGGTTGGTGAAGAACTTAACACCGCTCTCTTCGCCAGCTGTTACGCCATAGAGGGCGAAGTAGCCGCGGGTTGCACCGATGGTAGCACCTGCAAGCGGATAGTTCAGCTTGTTGTCAGCACCAATGAAGAGGAGGCTGGTCTCGTCTTCTTCGAACTGATAGGTATCGTAGGTGCCATAGAATTGTACCATAACGTCGCCTTCGTCGTCGCCAGTGTAATACTCATTGGTGGTGATGGTCACGTTAGCGAATGCGGGATTCTCGATGCCGCTGCCGCTAGTCCACTTAGCAATGTAAGCAACGCCGCCATAGTATTGCCCCCAAGCATTAACTGCGTCTGGGATGAAGTTCAGTGTTACGGTGTTGCCTTCCATAGTGCTGTTGCTGAGTGTGCGGATGTCAGCACCGCCGAGAGGAGAAGCTTCGAGCTCTTCAGCGCTCATGTCGAAGGGCAGATAGATGGTGTTCCATGTGCCATCCTGATAGAAGGTGCGGTTAGCAAGGGTTACGTGAGCGTACTTGCCGTCGAACTTGTTGATCAGGTCGCTGTTTTCACCAGCGCAATCGAGAGTGATAAGTGCGAACTCGTCGAGAGCGCTCCATTCGGATTCGCTTTCGCCCTTCACGCTCTGGATCTGATACTCATAGAGGCTGTTGGTCTCGAGACCGCTGATTGTAGCAGTAAGATCGTTCGTGGCAATTGTCTGCCATTCGCCTGCGGGAATATCTTCGTAGATACTAAAGTCATCGAGATCCAGCCAGAACATATCCGTGACATTGAAGTGGCGGATTGCGATGTAACCTTGCTGGCCTTCGTAAGCGCTGAGGTCGGCAGTGTATTCAACATAGTCGCCCGTAGTTATTGTTTCAGGAACCAGTTCAATTGTGAAGTCGCTGACATCAGCAATTGTTGCCTCTGTGGAGAGGTAGATAGCGAAATGCTCACTAGCCCAGCTTGCGTCCTGTCCGCGCATCCATACACTAAGGGTGCCCTTCAGGTCAAGCTGAGGAGAAATCAACCAGTTGTCTGGAGTGAGGGCGCCGTTATCATAGCTGGCAGAAATTGCAACGCCGTTTCCAGAATGAGTGCTAAAGTTTCCTGAACCGGTATTAGTATGAGTTGACCAGTTGTTACCATCGCCATCATTATCAACAGCAGTCCAACCCTCGGGCAGAGCGCCGTTGGTAAGATTTTCGAAGTCCTCTAAGTAGACATAGTTCTTCTCTGCAACTGTCCTGTAGCGAACAACATAGCTGTCGCCTTGGCCTTCCCAAGTGAGGGTAGCGCCGTCGGCTGCAAGGTCTGCTGCAATATTATAAGGAACAGGATTCTCTGACAGAGTTGTGAACGTTGTCTCGGTGTACTTGCTCTCGCCGTCAGCATAGATGGCCTTCACGCGAACAGTATAGCTTGTTTCAGGATTCAAACCGGTCAGCTCGGCTGGAGAAGTGGCACCGTCAATTGTAACCCATGTGAGGGTAGAGGGGTCAACAACTGTGCCGATTTCTGCGCCAATCATCCAGCAGTATCCTGTACCGCCTACGCTGGCGAGGTCAACCCAACCACTGCCAAGATTAGACCATCTGCCGTTAGCGTCGCCAAGCTCATCTGTTGCAACTGCGTAGTAACCGCCAGAGGGGAAGGTTACAACTACCCATACATTCTGGGTGGGATCGATTGTAACGTCGAAGTTCACATCTACAGGAGTGCCAGCACCGGTAAGGGTGACATTCTCAGAAGCGAGAGCAGTTCCTTCAGGTTCTGCGTCGCCACCAGAGTAGATGGTAACAACAGCTTCGGCTGCTGAGGCATCATAAAGGCTGACTTTGCTCAGTTCGTTGCCTGCGAAGCTGCCTGCGGGGAACATTGCTGCGCATGAGAATTCTGCGGAAATACCAAGGGCTGATGCATATGTTCCGTTGTCATACTTGTACCAGTCAGTTTCAGAAGCACCTTCAGCATACTCCAGTACATAGCCTGAAGCCTCTTCGTTGCCTGTCCAAGTGATGGTGGCAGTGGTAGTTGTAGGCTCAGCTGCCAATTCTGTAGGAGCCTGGAACTGAATATCGGTGGTGAAGGAAACCTCGTTACTCCACTTGCTGGTCTTCTCGCCATTGACGGCACGAACCACAGCGGTGTATTCTGTTTCAGGTGTGAGGCCTTCGAGTGTGAATGGGTTGCTGTCGGCAGCGATGAGGTTCTCCTCGTCGCCATTGAGTGCAATCTGCCATGCAGTTGCTTCGCCATTCTCTGTCCAGCTCAGCTTAGCACTCTTGTTACCAACCTCAGATACAGCAAGGTCAGAGGGTGTAGGAACTTCCTCGAGAGTTGTGAAGCTGGTTGCAGCCCATACGCTCTCGCCGTCAGCATAGACAGCCTGTACCTCTACCTCATACTTGGTTTCGGGATCAAGTCCTTCGATGGTGTAGGGGCT
>JAFYYO010000291.1 GCA_017557475.1 Bacteroidaceae bacterium | reverse complement strand
TCTCGAGGCGACTCTGCCGATAGCTCACTTGGGAAAAGTCCTTCCTCCAACCCAGCAATGAAGACAAAGGGAAACTCGAGACCTTTGGCAGAATGGATGGTCATCATGTTGACGCAATCGGCATCTTTCTCGGCTGTATTGCGGTCGAAATCGGTGGCGAGACTCGCATCCTGCAGGTAATCGCTAAGAGAAATTCCGAGCCCCTGCTCCTGATTGTCTGCAACAAACCCCGCGATTCCATCGAGCATTTCCTGGAAATTCTCCTGTTTAGAAATGTCCTCAGGCTCGTGTCCGCTAAAGTAATATGCTTGCAAACCACTCTCTTGGGCAACCCGAAGAGCAAGGGTATGAGCATCGTCGGTTGCAGAAGTTTCGTGGAAGGATTCTATCATCTCGCAGAAGTTCTTCAGGCGAGCCTGAGTACCAGAATTGAGGTCGGGACAAGTACCAGCCTTGAGCACTTCCCAAACAGGTTTGCCAACCTTTCTTGCTTCGAGGAAAAGTTTGCCAACTGTAGTGTCGCCAATGCCTCGAGCAGGTTTGTTGATGATGCGGCGAAGCGACTCTTCATCAGTAAGATTGACCGTGAGACGAAGGTAGCAAAGCAAGTCCTTGATTTCCTCTCGCTGATAGAAAGATGTGCCTGCATAGATATGATAAGGCACGCGACCATATAGGAAGCTGTCCTCTATCTTGCGACTCTGGGCATTCGTGCGATAAAGTACGGCGATGCCCTTGTAGGGAACGCCCAAGCGATGAGCCCGTTGCACTTCCCTGAGAATGATGTTGGCTTCGTCGGTATCGCTATAAGCAGGGAAAAGAGCGATGGGATTGCCCACTTCCTTCTCGCTATAGACGCTCTTCGTAATCTGTTCGCGATTGTTGCGAATGAGACTGCCTGCCGCATTCACAATAGTTTGGGTAGAGCGATAGTTGCGTTCGAGTTTGAAGAGCTTGGCTCCTGGATAAACCTCTCGAAAGCGCAGGATATTGTCGATGTCTGCGCCTCGGAAGCTATAAATGCTTTGTGCGTCGTCGCCCACTACACATACCCTTTGCCGCTGGTCGGTAAGAAGCCTGATAATCTGATGCTGAGCGAAGTTCGTGTCCTGATACTCATCGACGAGAACGAAGTGGAAGCGCTCCTGCCAATGTGCCGCCACTTCTGGATTATGTTTGAGAATGAGCCACATGTTGAGCAGCAAGTCGTCGAAGTCCATCGCATTCGCTTGCTTGCAACGTTCCTGATAGCGATTATAAATCTCAGGTGTAAGGGTGCGATGATAGAAGGAATCGTTCTCGCGAAACTCGCGAACAGAGGTATAGCCAGAAGGCAAGATGAGTCTGTTCTTGGCAGTTGAGATACGATTCTGTATGGCACTCGGCTTATAGACCTTCTCATCGAGATTCATCTCTCGAATGATAATCTTGACTAGACTAAGGCTGTCGGCAGTATCGTAGATGGTATAGTTGGAATCATACCCCAAGCGATTACCTTCTACACGAAGGATGCGGGCAAAGATGCTATGGAAGGTTCCCATCCAAAGAGAAGCGGCTTTCTCGGGCGAAACAAGGGTAGCGATACGCTCTCGCATCTCTCTCGCTGCCTTATTGGTAAAGGTCAAAGCAAGGATATTCCAAGGCTCCATTCCCTGCTCCAAGAGATAGGCAATCTTGTAGGTAAGGACACGCGTCTTGCCACTACCCGCTCCCGCTATGACGAGAGAAGGAGCATCGATGCAAAGCACCGCTTCACGCTGGCTGGGATTTAAATCGTCGAGATTGACCATTGTCTGTTGTCTATTGTCCGTTGTCAATTATGTATTGAATGCATTGCCAGCAGAAAGACAGGACAATGGCAAATGGAATCGCAAGTGGATGACTGCGAATGCCATGAACCAGCATCTTGGGCCAAGGTTTCTTCTCAGAATGTCCGTAGCAAAGGCAGAACACGATGAAGGAGAACCATCCGAGGAAGAGCAAGCCATCAAGCAAAGGACTTCCTGCAAGGCCTCCTGTAATGCTAAGCACAGGACTTTCGGGAGCCACAGCAGCAAACAGGATGGCGAGAAACACGATGGCATAGACGGCGGTGTAACGCAGGAACTTCGGGTCGCGAAAAGCTCGACCGAGGGGAAGGATTCCACTCTCCTTTATCACGCCTTGCATCATCAAACAACAGAGTGCGAACATCACCAAACGGCTGTGCAGACAGTCGCTCACATGACGGAAGAGCCAACGCAGCCCTTCGTCATCGAGGATACTTCTGCATGGCACGCCCAAAGCCGACAGCACCCACGAAAGGAAGGGTAACACTGCAGCCAACATTAAGCAGAAGACGAATGCTCTCTCTCTATTGTTCATCGGCTACGAGGTTGTCGGGGTCGATAATGTGCAACTGAATAGCTCGAACCACGAGTCGAACTGCATTAACGCCGCTTCTTTCTCGCTCGGAGAAGAGACGATTGGTGAGGTCAACTTGACGCTTCTCTAGGCTCTTTGTACTGAAAGGCATCTGGCGAAGGCCTGCAATCATGTCCTTCGTGTAACCCAATGCAAGATGACGCAGGAAACGCTCGTCGTATTCGTCAATCTCGTACTCGACGAAGGCATCGACGGCAGCCTGTTCCTTGCAGACATTCTTACGGAAGCGAGCCATCACTTTCTCCAGGAAAGGCTCATTGAAGACCAAATGACGACCATGCATAACTTGCACGATATCATCTCTCTGCAAAAGATTTCCCGTCTTGAGGATGATACCATCTGCTCCTGCACTTAGCACCTCTACCCAAAGGCGTTCGTTGAGAATCTCGCCAGTGAAGACGAGAATCTTCATGTCGGCATAGCGTGAACGCAATTGTCGGCAGATATCTACACCAACTGTTGTGCTGCCACCAAGTCCGAGGTCGAGCAGAACGAGGTCTGGCACAACTTCGCGCATCAACTTCCAAAAGTCGCTCTCGCCTTGAGCTGTTCCAATAATCTCCGCCTCCGGCACTTCGGTTTGCAGGATTTGCTGAGTGCCTTTGAGCTCCAGCTTATCGTCTTCGACGATGATTACTTTGAATTTATCCATATCTTGTAAGTTTATGAGTTCGTGTGTTTTTGAGACGACAAGAGCGAGAAGAAGATTCTGTAACCTTGCTCTGTGTTCTCTGCTTCGAGTCGAAGTCCAGGATGGCCACAAGCAGCATCATGTTCGCGAACAATCTGTCGCATAACAAGATACTCCAGTCGTTCAGTCTGTGGCGAGAAGAGGTTGGACAACTGCTCACGTGTCATTTGCTGTCCCGCCACATTACATATTATATAATGCATGCTGTCACGTTGCTCAACACATAGTGTTGCGTTGGCCGATACAACAGCAAGCATTTGGTCGAGCAACAGCAAGAGAAGCGTCTCGTCACCTTTAACCCAAGCATCAGTAGGCTGGCACTCGACGCCATGCGACTGAGCATAGGCAAAGAGGTCACTGACTGCGACAGTTTGCAGACGCAAAAGAGACTGATCGATCTGTCCTTTAGCTTGTTCGTAGAGCAGCATATAGATGTGACGATAATATGTAACGAGGTCAAGCAGGTTGTGGTTCATCTCCGCATCAATGCCTTTTTCCCCCATTTCATCGGTCATTTGCTTAATGCGCGAAGGAAAATACATCGTTTCATGCTTAATGGTGCTCAACGAATTATCGAGTATTTGATTCATGACATAGAGGCGGTCATGCTCGAAACTCATTCGCTGTTCCTTCTCCTCTGCTTCTTGAATGGCAACCTCTGTCTCCTGCAATTGTGACAATCTTGAAGAAAACTGCTCCCGCAATTGCTGTACAGATTGCCGCAGTTGAGGTTGCTGAAGGCTTCGAGCAACGCTCCTCAACTCGCTATCCATCAACGTTGCATTCTTGGGGAACGAACGCAGAACCGACAAGAGACGCTGATAAAGTCCGTCGAGGGAGGCACGATGACGAAGACGATGACGCAGTACAACTCTATAGAACAAAGCAAGAGAAGCGATGAGCAACAACACTATCAGGACATAGAGCACTTGCGAATCCTCGTTCATCTTCTCAAGTCTCTGGCAGTCGGAAGCAAGTGTTCCGTCGGTGCTATACAGGCGATGCAGGCGGACACACTCAGCATTACTCAGTCGATAGGCATTCCAATCTCCAAGAGCCTGAGCAGCAATGGCTTGCTCATTGTACAATTTGACGAGCAAAAGCGTATCTACAGGCACTTCCATCATGCTGATAGCACTATCGGATAAGTTGCATGCATCAGCATATCTACCTTCGAGATTGGCTTTATAAGTCGAGTCGTAAAGTTCATAGCAGCGCTTCGGCATTGCTTGAGCAAAGAGATTGAAGACAAGAAGGAACAGCAAAGGCAACACTCTCGGAAGGCGGAACCAGAAGCGGCTCCCCTTTCCCTGCTCACTTTCTACGCCAAAGTCACAGACATTGAAGAGCGAAGAGAGTTTCTTGTAGCTGTTGATGATGCCCTTGCAATTCATGATGCCGAAGCCAAAGCCCTTGCCCACATCCGCTTTTCCCAAACGATTCGGGTCGTAAACCTTACTGTCGTTCAGTGTTTGAACATCTTCAGGTGAGAGTCCGATGCCAGTATCCGAGACACTTATCTCCACGAAATCATCGGTGGAATCGAGCGAAATGGAGACTTTTCCTCCTTCTGGCGTGAACTTACGAGCATTGTCAACAAGCGTATTGACCATAAAGAGGGTCAATGGTTTGTCGGCTTTCACCTGCAGTTCTGTCTCGGGAACTTCAAGCGCGAGTTGCTTTTGTGCGAAAGCATACTGCTGCATCGAAATGACCTTCAACACCTCGCTTAATGGGAAACGACTTACCTGAAGATTGAGCCGGCCTTGTTGCATTTGAATCCACGAAGTCAAACGGTCGTTGATGGTCATCATGCCAGAACACAACTCTTGTATGTAAGAAAGGTGCTCAGACGCATTTTCGCCCATTCCATCGAGTTTTTTGACCTCAGCGATGACGCGATCAAGGTAAGGAATTATCGCGTAAACAACCGAAAGTTTAGTACGCCCAAAGATGTGCCTTTGCTGTTGTTGGAGGATGCGTTGCTCCATAACTTGGCACTCTTCTTTGCTCTCTTCCAGATGTTCCTCGCTTTGTTGCAAGAGTTTCTGTAGTTTCTGTTCGGCTTCTTGACAAGCTTCGCTGGAACCTATCTCACGAACTTTCTGCTCAAAAGAACGGGAGCGATGCCCTAATTGACGGGAATAAATAATCGCAAGAACCGCGACAACCACAGCAAGCAACAGGAGCAAAAGGAACTGCATCTGTTCGCCTCGGGCTTCTTGCTTCAGCAAAGCCTTTCGGCTATCCAGTTCCCGATTCTGTCGCGATTGGTCGAGAAGGTCAAGATAAGCATTTCGATGTATATCGGCCTGCTGTTTATTGCCCAAAGCACTATAGGTAAGACTGAGATTCTCATGTATGCCAGCCAGCCAAGGAATCACTTGATAAGGCGAACGTCTGTGGTCGGAAGCGAGATGCAAAGCTGATTGGAAGCTCTTTAAAGCCTCTTCATAATGACGAGCAGAAAAGTAAACCTCGCCCAAAGTTCGCAAAGCACAAGCCGTTTGGAAGAGGTCGCGATACTCTCGGAAAAGGGCAACAGAATGATGAGCCAAAGCTGCAGCGAACTGATGACGCAAGGAAAGCGTGCTATCTGCCTGCCAACGAAGATGCTCTCCATAAAGATAACTGTAAGCATCTATGCGTTGCTGCTTGACTAAATTAGCACGAACAGAATCAGCGACCATAGCTGAGAGCGACTGCAAAGCATTGGCCTCGAAGTAAGTAAAATGATTGGCCTTAGCCAAAGTATATACTCGGAAGAGGTGGTTGAACTCCGTAATGGTCACTTCCATCGAGTCACCTTCTGCAAGTCCACCGCTTCCTATCATATAATTATAATAGAGCCATTGAGTTGTATCTGTTTCAAGATTGACATATTGGGCAGCCTCCTGAATCTCCTCCCGAGCAGAAGCGTCCTGCCCAAGGTAATAATAATAGGTCGAAGCCACAATGTGGTACTCAGTCAAAGCATAATGCAGGCGATGCTTTTGGCGGTCAGACAAGCTATTCTCCTCAGAAAGAATACGTTGAAGACGCTTCCCTGCACGAAGACGAGCATCGAAGAAAGACTTCCCACGACCAATTCTTTGCATCACCTTCATGGTAAGCACATCAGCACAAAGCAGCTCTAACTGATTGTGACTGAAGCCATAAACATGTTGCAAAAGGTGAAGCGCCCTATCATAACGCATTTGCTGATAGGCGACATAAGCCATATTGTTGAGTGCCTCAGCCTGCCCGTCGGAGTTTTTTTGAGAGCAGGAATAAGCCTCTTTTGCAGCTTGAAGTGAAGCCGCAACATCAGTATAACGCAGACGATAAGCCAAATCATTGGCCTTCATGGCAGCCTCTTCCCTTTCATCGACGTGCGAACAAGCGACGAAAAGGACAATGAGGGAAAGAAGGGTGGCTCGGACTTTCATCTGTATGACTTTTGAAGGTGGTAAATTTAACGTTAGATGAGGTCGAACGACTTCTTGGGAATCCAACCTTGTTTGCCGTCGGCAATGGTCACTTCACACCATTCTTTGAGGCTGCTATCGAGGATTTCGACCTTACTTCCCTCGTGAAGAACGAAGAGGTCATTGCCGTTATCGGCTGGCGTACTCTTGACTGTAACGGCTGGAGCCGTAATGATTCCGCTGGTATGAACCTGCTTGAAGTCTTTCTGCTTCATAGCACAGACGTTGGAAAGGACAGCGACAAGCAGAAGCAAAACTGCCGATGAAAAGGCAAGTTTTCGCACAAACAGGCTATCGGAAGCCCAAAAGATGAGCAGAGCGACGAGCATCAGCACAAAGGAAAGCAGGCCTACGATAGTCCAAGTACGTAGGCTAAACCAATTCGTCATCTGTCGGAAGTAGGTGAACAAGATAAACTCATGCTGCGGAATTATCTTGTCGATGGTCTTCGTGCGCGCCAGTTCGAGGTTGAAGAGCACATCCTTGTTGCTCGGATCGAGTTTCAAAGCGCGTTCAAACCACAGGACACTATGGGCGATATCATCGATGCGATAGTAAGCGCAACCAAGATTGTAGCAGACATCAGCAGTAGGATTCTGCTCGGCCAACTTGCCGTAAAACTTGATAGCTGTCTCGTAGTCAGCTCGCACATAAGCACTATCGGCCAAAGTCTTTGTTTCGGAAGGACTTGCAGCTTGTGTCAAGAGAGAAACAAAAGCAAGAAGTATAACAAAAATATGCCTTTTCATCGTGATTTCTTGATTATTTATGTGACTTGAGAGAGGCATTCATCTGCGTAATCACATCTGAAGCCTGCTGGTAAATCTTCTCTTTTGCGAGGTTCGCGTCGGCAGTTGGAGCATAGCGAGCAAACTCACAATCGCTCAGGACTGCTATGAAGGAATCGACCATATTCTGTTCCACACCTCTCGACGTCAACTTGCTGATGACGTTTTCCTTATTGAGTTCATTGGTCGGGAGGGATAATTTGTCGCCTGCATAGCCGAGAAGAGCACGCATCACCTCATCGTAGAAAGCGGCATCATCTTTCTCGTGCATGAGTTTCGAAGCCTTCTTGAGTCGACGAGAAGCCACTTTGCCTGCCTTCTTACCCTTTACACTCCAAGAGTTCGGATTGAGTTTCTGTTGCCTTCTCAACCAAAGGAAAGCGGCGATGAATACAGCGAAGAGCAGAAGATAAGTGAGCCAATATGAGGAAGTTCCGAAGAAATCATCCTTCTCTTCGCTCTTCAAATCGCCCAACTTGATGAAGCGAATATCGTTACTCAACACGTTAAGATCCTCTTGTTCGCGAGTGTAAGCGACTGGCTGACCTTTTGCTTTGGCAACTGCAAGATGGAAAGAGTCCGTTCGAACCGTATTATATTTTGCTTGATCAGGGTCGAAATAGCAGAATTCAACCGGTGGAATCGTGAATTTTCCGCCGTGACGAGGAACGACGACATAGTCGTAAGTGATGTTTCCTTTTGAGCCTGTAGCCGTGTTCGACGTCTTGTTGTTCTCCTTGGGGTCATAGACTTCGAAGTCCTGAGGGAATCGAATAGTCGGCGCCTTCATGAGTTTCATGTTGCCCTGACCGCTTACGACGAGTCGAAGGGTTGCCGCATCGTTCGCATTCACCTGGTCAGGAGTCAAAGTGGCGGACACAGAGAACTTACCGACGGCACCTGAAAAGTTGTCTGGCTTCGGGGTTGGAAGGGGCATTACCTCAATCTCGACAGTTGGCGTAGAGATTTGTTTGCGCACCATTTGCGAGAGACTTCCGCCTCCGAAGAAGATGTCGAAGGGGTCCATCGAGTGGTTTTGCACCTCAACTTGCGTGTCGAAAGTGATGCTGGGAATCGTAATCTTGCCCGTCTTCTGCGGGAAGATGACGTATTGCTTCCAGACGGCTGTGCCGTAATTCCTGCCGTTAACGCGTTCATACTTGAGAGTCAGTTGCCTTTCCCTATCGAGTTCTTGAACGTGACAGCCATCTATCTGAGGCATTTCGCCTGAGATTTGTTGGATGTTTACCAAAGTGTAAAGCTTGTAAGTAAGCATCACAGCCTCTTGCTCATAAATCTTCTTGCGGTTAGCAGTAACGGTCATATAGAGCTCATTACCAGCAATTTGGCCATTACTACCAGCACTTTGTTGCTGACGTTGCTGGCGAGGATTGGTGTTTTGTTGTTGATTCTGAGGTTGCTGACTTTGTTGCTGACTTGCAGGAAGCACTTCGATATTGGGCGAACTACTCTTGACGGCCTTTCCATCGACCTTGATTGTAGCTGCGGGCACCTTGAGTGTTCCTTCCGAAGTGGGAACGACGGTATAGGTAAAGGTTACCGTACTGCTCTGAGTTGTGCGGCCATTCACTATCGAGATATTGCTCGAACGACTTGTGCTGGGACCATAAAGGACTTTGAAACCCTCGAAGTCTCCTACCTGGAAGTCTTCTATGTCTTGCGAGTTGGCTACATAACTGATGCGGATTCTCTGCCCTACTTCGGCTTGAGCAGGAGCTTGAACTTTGAGTGTAACTTGCGAAAAGACAGGACTTAACGCAAGAAGGAATAGAACGAATATCGTGTAAAGTCTTTTCATCTTATGGTGTCTCTTTCAACGTAGCGTGTTATGATGGCAAACTTAACGTGTTATGATTGC
>JAFYYO010000032.1 GCA_017557475.1 Bacteroidaceae bacterium | reverse complement strand
TGGCTTAACCTCGATATCAGGCTTGATGCCGCCTCCATCGCGAACTTCTCGGCCTCCTGCAGTATGGAAAAGGTTCGTCAGACTGTCGGGAACTGTGCCTGCAGAACCGTCTGCATTGAGGTGACGATAGTCGTAAGCCTGAATGCAACGTCCACTTGGAATGTAGTAACGACTGGTCGTGAGCTTGAGACTGCCATGATAAGGAACCTCACGAATCATCTGCACCAAGCCCTTTCCATAAGTTCTTGTGCCCATGATGATGGCTCTGTCGAAGTCCTGAAGAGAGCCTGCCACAATCTCAGAAGCCGAAGCCGAGCCTCCATCGACAAGGACGATGACTGGCATCACACTATCGACGGGCTCTGTAGCTGTGTAGTATTCGCGATTTGTGCGCGTCATCTTGCCCTTTGTATAGACCACTTTCTTGCCTTTAGGCAGGAAGAGATTGGCGATATCGACAGCCTCGTTGATAGCTCCGCCAGGATTGCCGCGAAGGTCGAACACAAGCTGCTTTGCTCCTTGACTGCGGACTTCATCCAGCGCCTCTCGAACCTCTCTGCAAGCACCCTCAGTAAAGCCTGTCAGATAAATGTAGCCGGTCTGTCCGTCGCTGAGCATGCCCGCATAAGGAACCTGCGGAATCTGAATCATTTGGCGAGTGATGAGGAACGACTTCTCCTCCTCTCCTCGACGAACTTTCAGCTCGAAAGTCGTGCCAGCCTCACCTCTGAGCATACTGCTTACCTTGGGCGTCAGCATTCCCTTCACATCTTTTCCGTCGATGGAAAGAATCACATCGCCAGCCTTCAAACCTGCCAACTGACTGGGAGTGCCTTCGTAAGGCTCGCTAATAATCGCTCTTTGCTCTTTCTTATGATAGCGAATGATGCTGCCAATGCCGGCATATTTGCCCGTAGCCATCTGCTTGAGATCTTCGTCATCATCGGGAAAGTAGTCGGTAAACGGGTCAACTTGCTGAAGCATCGAGCGAATGCCCCATCCTATGACTGTGTCCGCATTGAGCGAATCCACATAGAAGAGGTCGAGCTGCTTGTAGATGTCGTTGAAAAGCTCGAGGTTTCTGCTGATGGCCGAGTTGGCGTTCTCCTTCTTCTGAGCTGCCACAAGGAGCGGCAACATACACATTATTATATATAATAAACGCTTCATATCTTAATCTTCTTTCTGATTTCTTTCCACTCTTCCTCGGGCAAACGAGTTCCAACCACTCCGATGATGTGTTCGCTAAGCAGGGCTCCGCAACTGAGGCAGTCTTTCAAAGAGGCGCCTCTGTTCAAAGCATAGAGGAAACCGCCTGCGAAGAAGTCGCCTGCAGCCGTAGTATCAACGACAGGGACACGATTTGCGGGCACTATCACTTCCTCCCTTCCAAGCCTTGCACTCGCGCCTTTGCCACCAAGTTTCACTACTGCCAAGCACTTCAGAGCCGCAATCTCGCGCAAAGCTTCCAAAGGCTCCTTCTTGCCAGTAAAGGCTGCGGCTTCCTCCTCATTTGCAAAGACGATGTCGATGTAGTCTTGCACCAAGTGCTGGAAGAAAGGCAGGTCGGCTGCCACGACATTATAACTGGCAAGGTCGAGACTGAGTTGCACACTC
>JAFYYO010000290.1 GCA_017557475.1 Bacteroidaceae bacterium | reverse complement strand
GCACGACCAAGAGGTCCGACCACATCTGCGATGTAATCTCCCTCGTTGAGGGCGCAGAGCTGAGTCGTGCTTGCACCAACAGTCTGGATTACAAGCGTGATGGTACCCTTATCTTTATCGCTTCCGGCAATCGTAAGAGGCACTCGCTCGCCCTTCTCATCAACGCGAACAATTACGAAATGACCGGCTTTGCGAGCCTTTGCGATCAATGGAGCTTCAACATCCAAGCGGAATACCTTCTCGCTGAACTGAACTTTCTTTACAATCTTGAACATAGTCTATCCTGTTTTCAATCTGTTATGTTTAGTCAATAATCTCACAGCCCATGTAAGGAACAAGCACCTTGGGAACTCGGATGCCCTGTTCGGTCTGGTTGTTCTCCAAGATGGAAGCCACGATGCGGGGCAGAGCGAGAGCTGAGCCGTTGAGTGTGTGGCAGAGTTCTGTCTTGCCTGTTGCGGTTCGACGAACGCGGCACTTGAGGCGGTTGGCCTGATAAGTGTCGAAGTTCGAAACGGAGCTAACCTCGAGCCAGCGTTGCTGAGCCTCACTATATACCTCAAAGTCGTAGCAAATCGCGCTGGTGAAGCTCTGGTCACCACCGCAAAGACGAAGGATGCGATAGGGGAGTTCGAGCTTCTTCAACAGGCCTTCCACATGCTCGAGCATCTCTTTATGGCTCTCAGCACTATGTTCTGGCGTATCAATTCGCACGATTTCTATCTTGCTGAACTCATGCAAACGATTCAATCCGCGCACATCTTTGCCATAACTTCCTGCTTCGCGACGGAAACATTGAGTGTAGGCGCAGTTCTTGATGGGCAGGTCTTTCTCGTCGAGAATCACGTCGCGATAGATGTTTGTCACAGGCACCTCAGCTGTCGGAATGAGGTAGAGGTCGTCCACCTCGCAGTGATACATCTGACCTTCCTTGTCGGGAAGCTGACCTGTACCATAGCCTGAAGCCGCATTCACCACAGTCGGAGGCATGATTTCCTCATAGCCGGACTTCTGCGCTTCGTCGAGGAAGAAGTCAATCAAAGCACGTTGAAGCCTTGCACCCTTGCCTCTATAGACAGGGAAACCTGCTCCTGAAATCTTCACACCAAGGTCGAAGTCGATGAGATTGTACTTCTTGGCGAGTTCCCAATGCGGAAGCTTGGCCGTCTCTACAACGGGATTTGCGTCCCAATTGCCAACAGTATCTTTGCCAAGAACACATTCCTTGAGGTTGGATTTTACGACCCAGTTGCATTCGGCACAAGTCCCTTCGGGCACTTCGTCGTAGGGAATGTTGGGAATCTGGCAGAGAAGTCGAGTGAGTTCTTGTTCTGCGCTCTCCTTCTTATTCTCGAGTTCCTTGCTAGTTTCCTTGAGGGCAGCCACTTTGGCTTTAACTTCTTCGGCCTCTTCACGCTTTCCTTGTTTCATGAGCATGCCGATTTCTGCGGCAAGTTTCTTGGCTGCGGAGAGGTTCTGGTCGAGTTCTGTTTGTGCTTGTCGACGAGCTTTATCGACGGCAATTACTTCGTCAATAGCTTGGCGAGCACCATCAAAGTGCTTCTTCTCAAGTCCTGCAATGACGCGTTCGGTTTGTTCTGTGATGAGTTTAAGTGTAAGCATATATTGCTATTTATTGGTTATTCTTTAGAACGGAAGCCACACAAATGCCGCTGCATCCCAGAGTGCGTGGCTAATGATAATTGCTCTTAGGTTCTGAGGCATGAGCCAATAAAGGCCGCCCCAAACGATTCCGCAAACGAGAGCGGCCATGATGAGCATGAAGTTTCCTGAAGGCAGATGCACAAGCGTGTAGCAAGCTGTCGTCAAGAGGAATGCTATGAATGGTGAAAGACGCTTTGAAAGTGTCCTTTGTATATAGCCTCGCCAAAAGATTTCTTCTGCTGGTCCGATGATGAAGAGCAGGAGCAAAGCAAGAAGGGTAGGCGAGAAGTTGTCCTTTAAACTATAAATAATGTTCACCTGCGCGCGCGAAAAAGAAAAAAGGAGCTGGGAGAGTTTGTCTCCAACCCAGAATACACTCCAAAGCGCAGCTGCTATGAGGATGCCTAAGAGTACGGTCGAAGTCTTCGCTCCAGGCAAGTCGCTGTCTGTCCCGATGCTTTCTTTTCCTCCGAAAGCAAAGGCGAGGCAGGTAAGTATGAGTGCCGAAGCCGTCATGCAAACCCAGAAGTTGATGTGGGGCGACGTCCAAGGCGAGAACATGATGAACCACAACAAAGCAGCCACAACCAAACTCAATAGGAGTTGGCTCGTGTCGCGATGAGGATTTACTGCTGTGTAGTTCATATACTTAGCTTGTGTTATGTTAGCGCTTCTAACGTGAGTCCCAAAGCAAGCATCAAGCTGAAAGCGAGTTGCAACTGTGCCGTCGCTTCGTCGAGTTTCGCAATTGCTTTGATGCCTTCTGTTTTACAGGAGAGCATTTGCTTGCAGTTCTTCAGTGCCAAAGGCAAGGTAATTAAGGTGAGTAAAGTCCAAGGACTTACGTTTCCAAGCAGGACTGTTGCCAAAAGCCAAAGGTAGGGGAGCAGAAGTTCGAAGAGATAGACCTTGATAGCAGTTTGTCTTCCAGTTAGGATAGCGAAGGTCTGAATGCCTGCTCGCGTGTCTGTTTCGATGTCTCGGGCATTGTTGACATGAAGGATAGCGACAGTTATGCTTCCAACAGGAACGGCCAGCCACAAGACTTTGGGAATGATTTCTCCGCTACAAATGAAGGTCGTTCCGAGCATTGGCAGCACAGAGTAGCAAGCCATAATGACGAGGTCGCCAAGAGCTGCATACTTCAATGGCGGATAAAGCAAGGAAAGTGCTATTCCTGCTAAGCCGAACCAAAGGAGCGTGATGCCGGTCAAATAAACCATTAGCAAGCCCATCAGGACTGCAAGAACTTGAAGCGTTACAGAAAGAGCCAGCACTTCTTTTGGCGTGAACTGCTTGTCTGTAAGGATTCGAACACCATAGGTGTCGTCGGCATCCACGCCTTTCTTATAGTCGTGGTAGTCGCTCCAAACATTCCCCGCAGCATGAACCAGAATGATGTTCACGAGAGCCATCAAACCTAAGCCCCAAGAGTTCAGGAGACCTTGACTCCAAACGAACACGATGGTCACGATGACTGGCATAGCAGAAGCGGGGAAAGACCAAGGTCTTGTCGCCAATATCCATTCTTTTATCGTGTGCCCTTTCATAATGCTTTCTTAAAAAACATAGTCCCCTCGCTGCTGAAAGCATGAGGGGACCTTAATTTGAGTTGTGATTGTCTGTTTCAGATGAGCTTGGACGCCCTTATGCCTCAGCAGTTACGGGAACTACACTTACAGTACTACGGTCGAGACGACCTTTCTTGAACTGTACAGTTCCATCTACGAGAGCATAAAGAGTGTTGTCCTTACCCATAGCAACGTTAGTGCCAGGATAGTGACGTGTGCCACGCTGACGAACGATAATGTTGCCTGCAACGCACTTCTCGCCACCGAAAATCTTAACACCTAATCTTTGAGCAGCCGATTCGCGACCGTTCTTAGAACTACCTACACCTTTTTTATGTGCCATTTTGTTTAGTCTTTAGTGTTAAACATTAAGCGTTGATACCCTTGATGGTCAGTTCGGTGAACTGCTGGCGATGGCCGTTGAGCTTGCGATAGCCCTTGCGACGCTTCTTGTGGAAGACGAGCACCTTATCGCCCTTAACCAGGGGTGAAACGACTTCAGCCGTAACCTTTGCGCCTTCAACGGTGGGAGTGCCCACTGTGATGGTGCCGTTATCGACCAACAACACATTCTCAAATTCAACAGTCTTGCCGGCTTCAGCCTCAGGCATGTGGTGAACGAAGAGCTTTTGACCCTCCTCAACACGGAACTGTTGACCGTTAATCTCTACGATTGCGTACATTTTAAATTATTAATTATAACGGGTTTGACCGCGGGGCGGAGCCATCTCGTGACCCACTTTTTCGAGCCTCTACGGCATAAATCGGGTGCAAAGGTACACTTTTTCTGCTTATCTGCCAAATTTTTCGGCAAGAATTTCTGCTTTTGTTGAAACTTTATTCAACGTAGCTTTCCAGCAGCTTAGCGTTTTCGTCGGGCAGGATGGTTACTTCCTTGATGGATGCTGGCACTACGAGCGACTCGCCTTGATGCAGGAAGATGCCTTGACCAGCGGGACTCAAGAAGCAAGCCTGACCATCCAAACACATATAAACTCGGAAGCTGTCGATGCCCGTATAATCGCGTTTGAAGGGCTTCGTCAACTTGAGTTCGTTCGTCGTAAAGAAGGGACATTCCACGAGACTCACTACTGCATCGCGACTTTCGGTATAAGCTACCTTCGGATCAGTCGTGATATCTTGGAAATTGATGGCTTCGAGGGCGAGTTCTGTATGCAGTTCACGGAGGTTTCCATCGCGGTCGCGACGCAGATAATCGTAGATGCGATAGGTCACATCGCTCGTCTGCTGAATCTCTGCAATGACCATTCCTGCGCCGATTCCGTGCACACGACCAGCTGGGATGTAGAAGCAATCGCCTTCGCTGACGTTCACTTTGTTGAGGTCGTCCTCGATGCTTCCGTCGGCAACCTTCTGAGCATAGTCGCTCGTCTCGATTTTCTGACGGAAACCTGCAATGAGCTGGCTGCCTCTATCGGCATCCACAACGTACCACATCTCGTTCTTGCCCATCTTCCCATGCCTTTTTGCACTAAGCGCATCATCAGGATGAACCTGAATCGAGAGGTCTTGACGAGCATCGATGAACTTGATGAGAAGGGGGAAGTCGCCAGCGAACTTCTCATAGTTCTTCTTTCCCAAGAAGTCGGCCCCATAACGAGCCACGATTTCAGGAAGAGTCAAACCCTTGTCTATTCCGTTTGTAGCAATGGATTCAGAGCCTTTCACAGCAGAGACAACCCACGTCTCAGAGCCCCAAAGAGTGGGCTTGAAGATAGGACTAAACTTGAGTATATCCATAATTATATATTATAATTTATTCATCCTAAACACGATTCTCGCCAGTCGGAGCTCTTCTTCCTTATAGATATCGCCATATTCCTTCATCGCCTTGTCCATATTGTCCGACTTGGCATTCTCGAAGTAGTCGAGCAGTTCGTTCATGCAATCGTCGCCCAGCACTTCGTCTGTGAAGTAAGTTATGTCGAGTTTTCGCTTCTGTTCAGCAAGCAACTCGAGGTCTTCCAGCACTTCGTCGAGCCCCATTCCCTCGCTTTCTGCAAAGCTGTCGAGAGCGATATGACGATCGATGGCAGTGATGAGTTTGATTTGCTGCTTGGCAAGTTGCGAGACGATGTGGCCGTTGATGGGACGGTCTATCTGAGTCTGTTCCAGGATAGAGTCGAGTTCAGGCACATCGGAATCTGTTTCGCCGATTGATTCGTCGTCGGGAATCGTGAACGACTTCGGTTTCTTGACGAACTTCTTGCCTGTAGCCGTGGGTATCAGAGCATTCTTCTTCGTGACCATCTGCTTGAGGAATCCGTTCTCGTAGGCAACGTCGATGATAGATGCCCAGAAGTCCTCGTCGTTGGTTTCGCCGACTCCGAAGAGTTCTTTATCAAACAGTTCGCTTTCTTCTATCTGGCGGCTCCGTCTGCCCATCATAAAGTCGATGAGCAGTTGGCGCTGAGCAGGCATGTTTATCTCTATTAGCGCCTTAATGAGCTTCACTATTGGTTCTTTTGCTTCCATAATATTATATTCAGAGCCTCCTCTAAATCTTCCCCTAAAGGGAGAGACCTTAAGCCCTTCCCTTCATGGGAGGGTTGGGAGAGGCTTTCGGGGTGCAAATATAGAACATTTCTTAATTGCTGCAAAGGAAAATGAGATTTTTTTCGAGAAAAACTGAAAAACTTCTTTTCGCGCAGTTTCGCGAATCCTGTCCAAAAACATTACAATTGCACACGCTACAAGTTGTACAATATCTTGTAAAGATTTTTTCCGAACGACGAAAAACACCAAGTTTCCGACCTCGAAACAGACTTTTTTCAAATATAACAGGGAACGTTTTCAAACATAACAGGGAGTGTTTGCCAACATAACACGCTTAATTTGCCATTTTAACTGCCTAAGTTTGGCCTCAAAACTGCCTTTTTCGACCATTTTAACTGCCTTCTTTACAAAACTTAATATGCTAACCTGTTGAATGTGAATGGTATAGCATAGTCGCTAAGAATCGAATCTTTTCAGCCTCAGCACCATTTGGCTCCAAATAAGCCCAGGAAAATGGGGCAAAAATGCGAATTCTCATGACATTTCCTTGCAGAATAAGAAGATTGTACAAGTAGAACTTCCGCCAAAGTCAAAATTGTCCTACGAAATCTAGGGAATGTGTAATCTTTGCCCCATAAATATATAGTATTGTATCATAACCGCTCGCTTTAACACTTATTAACTTCCGTTGTTCGATTATTCTCCTTTTGTTTGCATATATTTGCAAGGTAAAAGTTAGAAATTGTACTCAATTAACCGATTTCGCTTGTTGCTTAACAAACAAAATTAAATAAAATATGTTGCGTGATTTATTATTTAAACTCAGGGAAATGAAATCAATGATTCTTTTCCTGCTTCTGCTTCCTTTTGCTTCCCTAGTCATAGCTGACGACCAGAACAACACCATTTCCATTGAAAAAGACAATGTATGGATTCGCGTCTCAGCCAGCGAGAAAAGTCAAGTCATGTTGGCTGTTCAGGCTCTTCAAAAAGATTTCCGAAAGGTGATGGGCTTTACTCCCGATATTGTTAAAAGTAGTGAGACAAAGGAAGGCCTGAGAGTAGTTGTCATTAATGATGATACACCAGACAGTAGAACGTTTATTGATAACCCGCTCGAATTGGATGATTTCGAAAGCCATCGCGTCTATGTGGACGAAGCTTCTGGTTCTATCGTCCTTCATGGCAAAGATATGCGAGGCACCATCTATGCCATTTATAGCTTCAGCGAACGCATTTTGGGCGTTCCGCCACTTTGGTATTGGTGTAGTTGGCAACCTGAGGTGAGAAGCAGCATACAGATTGCAGCTGATTATGACTACTTCTGTCCTTCTCCTCAAGTTCGCTATCGTGCTTGGTTCCCCAATGACCAAGACCTCTTTCAGCCTTGGCGTTGGAAATCTACAGACAACAACGAGCGTTGGTTGGAAACGATGCTTCGCCTTAAACTCAACACTGTGGAGTACACAGCAACTGTAACTAATAGCGGAACACTCAACAATGAGGCTTTGCTTTACAAGAAGTATGGATTGGTTTTGACCTCGCATCATATGGTTGCCCTCAACAATTCTTTCTCCAATTGGGACAGCTATTGGCAGAATGTGCGCCATGTGACTCCTCCAACACTTTCAGTTAACGATATAACTTCGCTAAAGGAATTCTGGCAGTTCTCCATAAATGCTGTCCTGAATAGTGGCGTTGAGAATCTTTGGCAGATTGCCTTCAGGGGCAAGACTGACCAGCCTTTCTGGGAGATTTTCTCAGATGCTCCTTCCTCTGATTCAGAGCGTGGCCGCATCATTAGCCAGATGGTGAAGATTCAGTACGACATGATTTGTGAGTCAACAGGCAATTCCAATCCCTTTGTTCGCATGACTTTCTACGATGAGATATCATCTCTTCTGGCTAAAGGCTACATAACTCCGCCTGTTGCCAGCAATATGCTGTGGACTTTTGTGGCTGGTCGTCGCGATCATTATCCCTTCGACGACCTCGTACAATGGCAGAATACGGACAATGTTCAACTGGGTTATTACATGAATCTGCAGTTCTATTCCACAGGTGCTCACCTGGCTCCAGCAGAAGGGCCTTGGAAGATGGAGGGCAATTATCGCTATGTGCAGAGTAAAGGTAAGCAGACCTTTAGTGTGGTAAATGCCGGCAATTTGCGAGAGTTCTTGATGGAAATGGCCGCCAATGCCGCTATGATGTGGAACTCAGATACATACGACACCAACGACTTCCTGCTCTCTTATTGCAAGCAGTACTTCGGAGAGGAGCATGCACAAGAAGTAGCCGACCTTTATCACGACTTCTATTATTCTTATTGGTGCCAGAAGAAGAGCGACTTCCCAGGAGGTTTCGACCGTCAGTACATCTTCCAGGACTTACGTCACGAACGTGCCATCAAGCAGATTAACGACAAGTGGGGCAGCTTTACGCCCAATCCTCTTTCCGATATAGGTTATGAATCCATACCAGGACGCTCTTTCCGAATAGAAGGCTCTAATCAGGTGGACAGCATCATAGCAGGCACTGGACGTGAAATGGTAGCGTTTGCAGATGTGGCAAATCGATGTGATGCACTTGTGAATCAACTTCCTGCGGCACAGCGCACTTTCTTCTACGACAACCTGTCTGCTTATGCACACTATATGTCGCATGTTAGTGCTTGCCTGCACTACTTTGCCTTGGCCTATAAGAACAAGACTGACCGCTTCGATAATCTCACACTTTCGTTGGCTGAGATGAAGGCTGCCAAGAAAGCACTGACCGATTCCCAGCACGACATCTTCTCAACATGGTATGCCAGCGACGACAAGTTCGCTATGGATGCCAAGATAGAGATGATAAAGAAGAGACTGGACGAGACGCCCCCTTTTACCATTGAAGCGGGGAAAGCCTACATCATCGCTCCTCGCAACAACAATAATCTCTTTGTTCAGGACAATGGCTCAGACATCCTAGCAATAGGGGATATGAACGATAATGCTTGTTGGGAGTTCGTTTCTACAGGAAAGCCCAATTGCTTCTACATCAAGAATTTGTCAACAGGTCGATATGCTCAGGCATGTTCTGAAACAACCGAAACTAACATCACTATGGGGACAACTCCCGTGGAATATGCAGTTGTCGATTGTTCCGATCAGGAAGGCAGCCATTGTTTCGGCATCACTTCCACCAATTTGTCTGTTACGGACTTTACCGATGGATGTATAGGTTGGAACTGGAAGAACGACAATACCGTTCAGACTTTTGCTGCTGTTTCTGGCACCAATCATCGCTCTTTCTGGAAATTAAGTGAGACTACATATACCAATCCCAATCAACAAGAAGACGAAGATTTGACAGAACTTATCTCCAATAGCGATTTCGAGGAGACAACAGGCATGATTGTAGATGGTACCAACTTTCGAGGTATTCCAACAGGTTGGCATGGTTGGGGAATGAAAGAAAATACTGAATATACACAAGAACCAGGCGTCAACAATACAACTCTTCTTCCCAAAGCTTCTTATGGTTCAAATGGTGGGTGTAGTGGCACACGCCATGGTGAAAAGAGCTGTTGGGTGAACTGCTCTCCTATGCCAGATGATTTTAAACTATACCAGAGTATTCACCTTCCTGCTGGCACTTATCGTATCTGTTGTTTGCTCTCTCCTATGGGTACAGGTGACGAGAATCTCACAAACCTACGTCTTTTTGCAGGCGACAATGCATGTTACTTTGCAACCTCTGATAAATATGGTTCCAATTTAGGACCAGAAACCAACCGCACCTTCATGGGTTATGCCGCTACTATGGACGGCAGTGACCCTGTTATGAAAGAGATGACGCTGGAATTCTCCCTTGAAGAGGCCACTGATATACAGATAGGTATCCGAACCAGCAACATGCTGAAGTCTGGCAGTCGTGCTACTTCCAATCAGGGACGCTTCCGCGTTGACTATTTCCGACTCTACTCTATATCTGAGATGCATACCCACAACTATACACATAATGGCATTTGTACTTGTGATGGAGTAGATCGCTATGAGACACCCGAAAAGTCAGGTTCATATTATCTTTTGGACAATGCAGGCAAGG
>JAFYYO010000289.1 GCA_017557475.1 Bacteroidaceae bacterium | reverse complement strand
GGGCAAGAAGATGAGCGAGTGGTTCAAGTTCGCAATGTGCTGGTGGCACACACTTTGTGCTGAAGGCGCTGACCAGTTCGGTGGAGGCACGAAGACCTTCCCTTGGAACAAAGCCGCCGACCCTGTTCAGGCTGCTAAGGACAAAGCCGACGCTGGCTTCGAAATCATGCAGAAGCTCGGCATCGACTACTATTGCTTCCACGATGTTGACCTCGTTGCAGAGGCTGCTACCGTAGAAGAGTACGAGAAGAACCTGAAGGAAGTGGTTGCTTACCTGAAGAAGAAGCAAGCCAAGACCGGCATCAAGCTCCTTTGGGGCACAGCTAACGTCTTCGGTCACAAGCGCTACATGAACGGAGCCAGCACCAATCCCGACTTCGACGTCGTTGCTCGCGCTATTGTGCAGATCAAGAATGCGATCGATGCAACCATCGAGCTTGGCGGCACCAACTATGTCTTCTGGGGCGGTCGCGAAGGTTACATGAGCCTCCTCAACACCGATATGAAGCGAGAGAAGGAACACATGGCCACTATGCTGACAATGGCTCGCGACTATGCTCGCAGCAAAGGCTTCAAGGGCACATTCCTCATCGAGCCCAAGCCGATGGAGCCCAGCAAGCATCAGTACGACGTCGATACAGAAACCGTCATCGGCTTCCTCAAGGCTCACGGTCTCGACAAGGATTTCAAGGTGAACATCGAAGTGAACCATGCCACACTTGCAGGTCACACCTTCGAGCACGAACTCGCTTGCGCTGTTGATGCAGGCATGTTGGGCAGCATCGATGCCAATCGCGGTGACTATCAGAACGGCTGGGACACCGACCAGTTCCCCATCGACCACTATGAACTCGTGCAGGCCATGATGCAGATTATCAGAGGCGGCGGCTTCAAGGACGGCGGCACTAACTTCGATGCCAAGACTCGCCGCAACAGCACCGACCTGGAGGACATCTTCATTGCCCACATCGCAGCAATGGACGCAATGGCTCATGCACTGCTCAGCGCAGCCGAAATCATCAAGAAGTCTCCCCTCCCAGCAATGCTGAAGGAGCGCTATGCAAGCTTCGACAAAGGCAAGGGCAAGAAGTTCGAGCAAGGCAAGATGACCCTCGAAGAGGCTTACGAGTATGGCAAGAAGGTAGGCGAACCCAAGCAAACCAGCGGCAAGCAGGAACTCTACGAAGCCATCGTGAACATGTACTAAGACAGGCTCCCAACCTATCTATACAAGAAAAGCCCAGCCAAGTGCTGGGCTTTTTGCTTCTCCAATGTCAAAGTAATATGTCTCTAAATAACAATGTTATTTTTGTTACTTTGTTATTCCCTTTTAGGTGCGCTTCTTAGAAGGGCAAGTCCCCATACTCCAGAGGTTCGTTGCAAGAGAAGCAACACATCTGAGTATCTTCGGCTTTGACGATGTCAGGGATTTTCTTTTTGTACTTGGAATAGGTCTTAATGTCCTCTATTTCTTCGCGACGAGCCTTGCTGATTGCTGCAAATTCTTCTTCTCTTTCTATGCCTAAGAATCTGCGTCCCAAAAGGTTTGCTGCAATGCCAGTGGTCGAAGAACCTGTGAAGGGATCGAGAATCCAGGCACCTTTCTCTGTCGATGCCAAAATGATTCGGCTCAACAAGTTAAGGGGTTTTTGAGTAGGATGCTTCGTGCAAGCCTTTTCCCAAGGCGCAATAGCCGGAAGCCTCCAAACATCGGTCATTTGAGTGTCGCCATTAATATGCTTCATTAACTCATAATCGTAAAATGAGTGTTAGGCTATATTGAAACTTACATCAACAAACGAATTATCATCGGTAAGATTAAGTTCACCACTTTCATCAGCCTTTCTTACCTTTGACAAAGCCTCTTCCCTTGTTTCTGCTTCTATTTCTTCGACTTTGCTGTTTGACTCGAATATTTCAACTTGGAATATCATAGTTTTATATTTAGATACTTGTTAAGAGTTGCTTAATGATAAATTCGGACTTGTTAAACCCTGCCTCGTTAATCCACGGATTATCTTTCAGTAGATTGTCTTGTGCCTCGTTTTTATTGTTTCCGAAGGCACAGCCAAGCACTTGGCAATTATTGACCTCAACGTTCTCTTTTGGGGCGATGGTGTGTCCTTCTGTTGTGTAGAAAATGTATTCGTTCATTTTATCTTTTTATAATGTCCTCTTGAAGTGAATTGTACGAACCCTTTATCTCGCAAATATTGAAGTTGCTGACGTATTTTGTCGTGAATAAAGTTGTTTCCGGGATGCTTCCGCTGAAGTTCGTCTGCGAAAGCATAAACCTCATCAAGAATGAATTCGTCGCCAGGTATGCGTTCCACACATTTCAGCACATCTAAGAGCCAGCCTCGACTTTCTATCTTTGTGGTTTGCAGAGAAAGGGTGCGTTGGTAAAGGTCAACAACCTTCGATTTGTCCTCTTGACAGCTGTCCTTTACGATGAATATCTTTCCGCTCTCAGGGATGTTGCCAATTTCAATATTGCAGCCTGTCCATCCTGCTCTTCGAGCTGTATCTGCCAGCGGTTTTCGTTTCTCTATGATGCCTGGCACAAAGAAGAATTTCGGGATAATGAGCAGATTGTTGACCGTCCAATTTGCGTATGTCATCACAAATAGATGTGGATTGCGAAGGGATGTTATCCGCTCAATCATTGTGCCATAGGCACCATCTGCTATCTTATGTCCAAGGGTTGAGGTCTTGCTCTTTTTGCTCTTTAGTTCAAAATCAGATTTGCAATCTTCGCAGAAGAAATCGGCAACAGGTTTGTTGGCTTCATAATGCCCCAAGACAGGGGCACCGCAGACAGGACAGAACATATTGCGCACCATCCAGTCCTCCGTCAGCACCCTCGAAATTTGGGAGCCGCTATGATAGCCTGTTGCCAGGTTCTGATTGAAGTGCAAGTCTATCATCTATTGCTTCGCCTCTTTTTCGCTTCGTTTTCGAATGGCTTCGTAACCAATCTCAGGCAGAGGTTCCTGCTTTTGCTCACCAAGTTGCGTTAGAGCCTCATAAATCTGCATCAATTCTTTGCGAGTTTCCTCTACAGCGGCTTGGGTCGCAGTGCCGGATTCTTCAAGAGCCTTAACACGTTGGCGCAAATCTTCAATATCCCTTTGAGTGGCGATGATGGGCAATGCACGACGAACTGCAACGAAAGCACGAGTTACCTTAATGCTGATTCCAACGGCGACATCACTTCGCAGAACACTGGAAAGCATCAGGGCTCCATGCTCAGTAAAGGCCATCGGTAAAGCAGATTTGGGACGTTTTGCCCTTGATGTCATCACAAATTGTGATGAGATAAGACTCCATTCTTCGGCTGTGAGGCGAAACATGAAATCGGCGGGAAAACGTTCGATATTGCGCTTTACTGCTTGATTGAGGACACGCGTTTCAACGTTATACAATTCTGCCAAATCGAAATCAAGCATGACACGCTGACCGCGTAATTCGTAAATCTTCCGTTTGATTAGTTCTATATCATTCATATTATTATAAAGTAGTTTTCGAGCCCAGGAGGCAGAAGTTCGTCGAGTTGCGAAAGCAATTGCCCCTTGCCGCCAGCCCATTTCAGGAAGGGCTTTGCGCCGTTATTTGATATGGTAATGTTTTTCGACATCTTCTTCGATTTCTTCTGCAAAATTACAAAAAATCTCCCTTACTTACAAAAAGATAAGGGAGAAATTCGTTTATTTCAGCGTGGCTGAGCTGGGGTAGTCCTTGTAGAAGTTCTTCAGGCTGAAGCCTCGTTCGCTCGTGGGCATGCCCATGCGCTCGAGTTCCTTGTAGGCACCGTCAACGCTCATGGGAAGCAGGATTCGCTTCTCGGCTGCCATCCGCTTCAGATAGGAAATGATGTCCTTCAGTTGATGATGCTTCACCAGACTTTTTATCTCTTCGTGAGCCTTCCGTCGGCCTTCCTCGTCCAAAGCCGGATGGATGAAATGGCAAAGCTCCTCGTCGGTCTTGCAGGGAGCGGGTTGCTCGGACGAGGGCTTCTGCCTTACTGCCAGCTCGATGCCCAAATCCTTCAGGATGTCGGCCTGATAGAGGTTTTCGACATGCTGGATGTTGATGCCGCCTGGCTGCACATCGACTTGGGTGAAATGCGTAACCCCTGAAAAATCCTTGTCCGTCTTCATTTCTGCACCGAGTTAGCTTGTTGAACATTGATGCCGCCAGCACTGACATTGACATTCGTGACTGGGGCTTGCGAAGGCTCTTCGTCGTCGAGGTGGGACAGCAATTCCATGATGTCCTCGGGAAGGTCGAGTTTGGCAGTTGTGAACAGTTCCATGAAGACCGTTTTTGCGGCTTCTCGCTTGCTGAGAGTCTTGCGCTTGGAAATGTTCAGATATTGGCGGAAAGCCTTGAACAAGTCATCCTGCGAAGCCTTTTTTGCCACTCCGGCAGAGAGTTTGCTCATCTCGGCCATCTTCATTTCCAGTTCTGCTCGCCCTTTCTTTTCTTCGGCAAGTTGCTGCCGGGCTTGTTCCAGTTCTTCTTGCAGTGACTTTACGTCTTCTTTCAGGTTGTCATTCTCCTGCATCAATAAATCGCTAATGCCCAGTGCCTCGATGATGGCTTTTTCATGTTCCATCTCCTCCATCATGCGCTCATGTTTCTTCTCCATCTCCCGTTTTGTCTCACGAAAGACCTCACTATAAAGGCTATAATCCTTTTCCATCTTGTTGTTGTTTTAGTTGAAGTAATTAATTGAAAATAAGTAAATTAAAGCAAAAGTTCGGCAGACAATCCGCCAGTCACAAACCCGGAGGCTGCGACTTCCGTTATGCCCAAAAACTTTGGAGGTTCAAAACCTGCTGCAAAAGTAGAGAATTTTCCCAAATCCTGCAAGAAGATGAGGAAAAAATTTTGCATAGTAACAAAGTAACAAGAGTAACATTGTTATTCTGAGAGAAACGCAACGACTATATATAATACTATATATTAACTAATGTAATTAGTGATTATGTAAGGGAAATTGTCCTTCCTCTCTTTTTTCGCTTGTTATTTTGTTATTTTGTTATTCTCCCCAATCAATGCCATACTGCAAGCACACCCATCTAACTGCTCTGGGCGACTGTGGTCTTTAGAGCAATGACTGAATGTCATTGCGGCCACACTAAGGGGAGCAAATCCCTCATTTGCGACGGAGGCCGACAAGAGGCGGTATGGATTTACATGTCAATTCCATATTGCAGGCAAATCCATTTGACCGCCCTTGGAGGAAGCATGTGGCTCGTAGGCTTCACGCCAAAACGAGACAATCTGCTCCGGTTCTGCTTGAGCCATCGCTGGAATGTCCTTCGGCTCACTCCTGCTGCATCTGCAAGTTCGTATTTGTATGCGCTTTTCATGGTTTCTTATTTGCTTACAAAGGTACGAAAAAAACGAGAGAAATGCAAATAAAAAAGCTTTTATTTTCACTTCCGAGTGAAATAGTAGCTCGACAAAGTCAAGGTACAACTTTTTCAGCAAATATGCAAGAAAAATCACGACAAATTTAAATGAAATCGCACACAAATCGGACACATTCGGACAGAGGATGACAACGCTCTTTCTGGCTGTCGTAACTTTGCAATGGATTTGAAAATCCATCGCGACTTTGGGCTTCGGCTCGGCATAGCTCAAGCTAGCTCGGCTCTGCTCTCGCCTTGCACCAAAGTTGCATCGATGAATTCGAATCACACCCAAGGGAAATGCTCAACGCCGCTGCCTGCGATGGCCAACGCCGCTGCCTGCGATGAGCATCACAACAGGCGGAAATTTGGGCTTCCGCAACCCGCTGAGAATAAGCCCATTAGAAAACAGTATTAACCAAACTGCCCAAGGCCCTGCGAAGCAGTTCCCTCGCCATAAAGGGAGAGGGTTAGGGAGAGGGTCCGCACATTAAAATGATTAATTACAGTATTGCAATCATGGGCACAAAGCCCGGAACACTCAAGGCGAACATTACCGAGACCAAGGCTTATGGCGTGGCTCAGTGCAGCGAAATTATTGACATAAACCAGTTCGCCAAGCACATCTCCGACCACGGCTGCGTCTATGGCAAGGGTGACATCGTTGGTGTCCTGACTATGGCAGTAAGTTGCCTTAGGGAACTGATGCTCGAAGGTCATCGTGTTAAACTTGGCGACCTTGGCGACTTCCAGCCTCGCCTCCAGACTGAGGGAGCAGTAACAACCGACGATTTTACTGCTTACAACATCAAGAAGGTCAATGTCGGCTGGACTCCTGGCAAGCCCTTCGAGAACCTGCTCCACGATGCCAAGTTCCAACTTGTACCCAAG
>JAFYYO010000288.1 GCA_017557475.1 Bacteroidaceae bacterium | reverse complement strand
TTGAGGTACGATGATGGCTCGAAGTTTGTCTCCATCCTGCACGACTGCCGCTTCCTTGACGAGCTGGTCGTACTTCTCGAGCTTATATTCAATCTCGCTTGGCTGAACGTTTTTGCCATTACTAAGGACAATGATTTCTTTCGTGCGACCAGTAAGTGTGATACGTCCGACAGAATCGATTGTAGCGAGGTCGCCAGTATGCAACCAGCCTTCGCTATCGATGACCTGTGCCGTCTCCTCAGGACGATTGTAATAGCCCTTCATCAGATTCGGCCCTTTCACACAAAGCTCGCCATTCACCAGCTTGCACTCGACGCCAGGAAGAGGCAAACCAGAGCAGCCAGGAATGATGTCGCCAGGTCGTGTGAAAGCGATAATCGGAGCAGTCTCAGTCATTCCATAGCCCTCGAGGACATCAAGGCCAAGCGTCTTCAAGCCTTCGCCTATCTCTCTGTCCAAAGCAGCACCGCCACTGACGCAGTAATCGAGACGTCCGCCCATCTTCTTCCTCACGGAACTGAAGACGAGACGGCTCAGCGTGCGACTCTTTGCCACACGACAAAGTGCGAAGAGCATCCTTGCAACTGCCGACTCGTCAATCTTCTTCTTGATGCCCACATAGAGCGTCTGCCAAAGGCGAGGCACACCAATCATGATGCCGACCTGCCCTCGCTGAAGCGTATCCATGATATCCGGGCCTGAAAGCGACGGGCAAATGGCGATGCCGCCTCCCATATAGAGCGGAGCAATCAGCGAGCCCATCAGCGGCAAAACGTGATGAAGCGGCAAGAGAACGAGCACTCGACGCTTGTCCGTATAGATAGGCACATCGTAGGAAACGCTGTGAACATTGGCCTTCAGAGCCGCGTAACTGAGCATCACGCCCTTCGGAGAGCCAGTCGTACCTGAGGTATAGATAAGGAGCGCCGTATCGTCGTTGTCAGGTTCGCTGAGGGCTGTCCAAGGAAGGATTGAGGAAACGGGTTCGTCCTCAACAGACAACCGCTCATAATCCTCGATGATGAAAACGCCCATCTCCACATTGGCTTCCTTTATTGCCTCTTTGAGAACCTCTTCCCTCTCCCTTGAAACCCAAGCTGCATCAGGCTTGCAGTCGCTGAGGATGTAAGCCACATCGCTCACTGTGCTTGAGGCATCGATGGGGACTGCAACGCCTTCGTTCAGCCAGATAGAGAAGAAAGCATACGCCCAGCCTTCGCGGTTCTCGCTGAAGATGACGGTCTTCGTATCCTTGCCCTTCGGCGTCTTTCTTGCAAACTGCGCCACTCGTTGCAACAACTCGCTGTAACTTACATCGTGCTCCTTCGTGATGATGGCAATTTTGTTCAGGTCTATCATAATACCTTATATTATGTTTCGCAGGCAAAGATACAAAAAAAAGTTCATAGTTCATAGTTCATAGTTCATAATTATTTCTTACCTTTGCAGAAAAAGAACAAACAATGAACATACTCGTTACTGGTTCCAGCGGTTTCATCGGCAGTTTTATCGTAGAGGAGGCCTTGAAGCAGGGCTTCGATGTCTGGGCAGGCGTTCGAG
>JAFYYO010000287.1 GCA_017557475.1 Bacteroidaceae bacterium | reverse complement strand
CGACTCTATCTACACTGAGCTGCAGGGTTATGGTATGACGACTCCAAGCCTGTTGACTTGGTACGATGGTTATACTACAGAGAACGTCATTCCTTGCGCTCGATACATTCGCGGTACACATGCCAACATCGTAAACGACGAAACCAATGAAGGTTCTCTCGACAACGAAGCTCTCCAGGCAGAGATTGATTACCTGCAGTGGATTATCAATGCAGTTGACCAAGACAACGAGTGCTACTACATCTTGCTTGGCGGTCACACAGTAGGTCAGTTTGGTGACGGCTTCTATGGTCACCTCATCGACGGTATCGCTCTGAACACAACTGAAACAGATGATGAAGGCAATACAAAGGAAATCAAGGCTACCAAGTGGGGTGGTCAGGCTGATGCCAATGGCGACACCTATATCATCTTCCGCACTCAGGACAAGACCAGCCCATTCTTCTATACGCTGACAACAGGTAACGACACCGGCGTAGGATCACACTACAAGCGTAACTGGGGTACTTGGTACATTTACGGCGCTAACTTCGAAGGTGACGGCGAAGCTACCAAGGATGCTGAAGGCTGGGTCCTCATCGACAAGAAGGAAAATGTAGGTCAGGACCGCCTGCATCCCGTTAACGCCCAGCCCTCATACTTCGGCTTCAGCGAGGAGCAAGGCGAGTATATGTATTATAAGGTAGTCGTAACGAAGGCTTACGAAGATAACGCCATTCAGATGAACGAGCTCTACTTCGGCACTCCCGAAGAGTTCGAGGCTATCAAGCAAGAGTACACTGAAACTGCTCAAGACTTCGATGCTGATAACTATCGTGCAGAACAGGCTCTCATCGACGAGTACAAGGAAACTGTTCCCGAAATTGACGGTTGCGAAAACATGGAGGCTCTCTTTGTTGTCAACTACAAGCTCGAGACTCTGCGTGATGCCATCGAAGCAAGCGCTGCTCTCTATGACAAGCTCGAGGCAGAGGCAGCAGAAATCGCTACACTTTGCGAAAGCTTGAGCAACAGCGATGCTAAGGACGTACTTTTGGCTTATGTTGCAGGTGAAGCTGCTGCTCCCTCTGAAGCTTATCCTAATGGTACTGTTGCTTACATCCTCGACGAGCATGTGCTGAACGACAGCGTTATGAATGCTGAGCTTGAGTTCATGGAGTCATTGAAGGTTGCTGCCGTAGCTGTTGGTTACGGCGAAGGCATGGATATCACCTGCCTCATCGTGAACCCGACCTTCAAGAAGGCTGGCGAAATGCTGAAGAACGACAAGAACGAGAACATCGGTCGCGAGGCTGAAGGTTGGAACGGCTACATCTACCGTACCGCTACCAGCACAGCTGACAATGACGTCTTTGCTGCTGAGTTCTGCAACGTGAACGCTAAGTTCGATGTTAACCAGACTCTCACAGAGCTGAAGAACGGTTACTATAAGGTAACGCTCAATGCAGGCTATCGCGCTAATGGCGACGAAAAGATGTTGAGCTACAACTACGCTGCTATGGCTTATGCTAACGACGTACAGACTTATGTTCCCGTTCTCCTCGAAGGCGCTGCTGATTCTACAGAGGCTTGGCACGGTTCTATTGCCGACCACAAGATCTACAATGCTGACTCTACCGAGGTTCTCGGTTGGGGCATTTGGGGTTGCGAAGGTGCAGCTCATGCATTTGGACAGGGCCGCTACGCAATCACATTGGTTGCTAAGGTAACTGACGGCACTCTGACCATTGGCGTGAAGAACGAAGGCACTATGGGCAACGAATGGACTGCAGTAGGTAACTTCGGTCTCGTTTACCTTGGTGAGGATGTTGATGCTGATGCTATGGCAGAGGCTCAGGATTATGCTCAGGCTCGTATCACAACTTTGACTGAGCTGTATGAACCTAAGACAATGGCATCTGATGATTATGAAGACAATTACGCAGCAGCTCCTAACTTCGGTGCTGCAGAGAAGGCTGCCCTCACAGAGAACATAGGTGCAGAACCCTTCACCTATGAAAACCTGACAGCTATCGGTGAAATCATGGAGTCCATCTACAACACCAAGAAGGCTTACGTTACACTCTTTGAGGCAACGACTAAGGTTTGGACTAAGTGGTGTGACGGCAACCATGACGTTGAAGGTCTGGCAGAAGAAGCTGTTTATGACACAAGAGATAATCTGGATGAAGGTGTGTACGATAATGCTGAGGCAGCTGGTGCTGCAAAGGCTCAACTCTATACCGACTTCCCCGACTATCTTGAGATTACATCTAAGAGCAACGGTGTTGAAGAACCCGTAGAGGATGACAGCTTCGTCTTCGATCTCGTTACAGTAGGTACAAAGCCCTGGCTTGATCTGAAGAATCTCTATGAGCCTCTGGAAAAGGACGAGGTTATCCTTGCTTTCGACTATACAGCTGCACAGGATCTCGTAGCAGGTCAGATCCTCTACAATACGCCTCAGTTGACGACTTCAGTGAAGGAGAACCTTGCTACAATGCCTGCAACTGAAGAATGGACAACGGCTTACGTCAGTGTTTCGAAGGGTATTAAGGACCTTGGCTTCGGTACAGCAGTTGATCATGGTATCCGTTGGTACATCAGCACTACAACTACTGCAGAGGAAGAACTCGCATTGGTTGTCCGCAAGTTCCGCTTTATTACCAAGGCTCAGATGAAGGCCGAAGGCGGCAAGATTCTCAATGGCTTAGAAGGCGACGTGAATGTGGATGATACCGTTGATATTGCTGATGCAGTATCTGTCCTCAACGCTATGGCAGGTCAGGAAGTTGCTGGTGATGCAGATGTCAATGGTGACGGCACGGTCGATATTGCCGACCTTGTAACAATCCTGAACATCATGGCAGGTAACTAATCTCTGATAACTCTCTTAATTCTCTTGGTCAGGCCTCGTGCCTGACCAAGAGAATATACTAAATTAAAGCATAAACTATTTAAGACACTACAATGAGGAAGCTTATCCCTTTACTACTTACTACTCTTTTCTTCATCTTCAGTTCCTGCACGGAGGAGATAGATACCTCTGCGCGTTATGTTTTCACGGAATACACTGTTGCCAGTTACCTCGAAAAGCATGCGGACTATTCACAGTATCTAGAACTGACGAAGCTTGTGCCCGTGAGTGGAAGGAGTAAGTCTTCTGTCTATCAGCTCCTGACGGCGCGTGGTAACTATACATGCTTTGCTCTTACCAATAAGGCAATTGAAGATTATTTGCTAGACTTGGTTGAGCAAGGTTTAATCAACGAACCCTCTTGGGATGCTTTCCCAAGCGAAAGAAAGCTCGACTCCATTCGGAAGGTTATCGTGCTTAATACGGTCATCGACGGCGGTGATATGGAATCGCAACGCTTTCAGACCAACAACTTCCCCACAGAAGCTAATGCAGAGTTCCCTCTGCCCAACATAAACGATCATAAACTGACTGTCACCAAGAGCAAGAACGACACAATTTATCTTGATAAGGAGTGTCCTATTGATCCTATCAATTGCGACATTCCTGTCATCAATGGTGTGATACATAAACTGCACAAGGTCATTGCACCGAAGGACGAGTCGTGTGCCCGATATTTCCAAAATATCTTGGACGAGAAACGTGAAGGCTACCTGATGTTTGCCAAAGTGGTACAGGCTTGTGGACTGCTCGACACGCTTAGCAAGGTGCGCGATGAGGCCTATGAGTCTTTGTATCAGAAATATGGTGACGAACTCAATATGAAGGACTATGTGTCCAAAGGCGGTGGTGATATGTCTGCCACGGCGGGCGACCCTGATGCACATGCACCCGAGCACCGCAAGTATGGTTTCACATTCTTCTGCGAGACGGACGAGTTCTGGCAGTCGCAAGGCATTGACCCCACTGCTGCAGATGCCGTAGAGCAACTGCAGAACTGGATAATGACAAATAACTACTACCTTAGCGACGGCGGCTATCAAGTCAATGACAATTACACTTCTCCAAAGAACATGCTGCATCAATGGTTGGTGTATCATATCCTGCCTATGAAGATTGCAGCCAATAAACTTGTGTATCACTGCAATGAGTTAGGCTACAGTCTCAGTTCTCCCAAGAAGTATACGCTTCCCGTCGTCGAGTGGTACCCCGTGTTTGGTGGTGGTCGATTGATAAAGATTTATGAGAGTGCGGAGAGTAATGGTATCTACCTCAACACTTTCCCTGAAAGAAACAATGGCATCACCGAGGATGGGCACGAACGTTATTGTGCACCCGAGAAACGTGGTGTTCTCATTGAGACAGATAATGAGATGACTGTAGTCAATGACATTGTCAATGCTTGCATCTATCCCATTGCTCAGCCGTTGTACTACAATGATGTGACACGCGACGACCTTGCCAAGGAGCGCATTCGCTTCGACCTCTTCTCTCTCTTCCCTGAGGCTATCACCAACGGCATTCGTCGTGCCGACAGCCCGCTTGGCAAGTGGCAGCACGTCTTTGTGTCTCTCTATAATAGATACGACTACTTCGACAATATGAAGATCCTGAACGAGGAGACTCACTTTATTCATTATAATGGCTATAAGACGGCGTGGGCGAACTATTGTCAGGACGAGGACAAGGCTTTCGGACATTTCGACATCATGTTCAGACTGCCTCCCGTGCCCAAGCGCAACACCTACGAGTTCCGCTACAAGTTGCTTGCTACTGCGGCTCGAGGCATTGTGCAGGTCTATTTCGGCAGTGATCCCGACAAGCTTCCTGTGGCTGGTATTCCCATTAACATGACGTATAATGTAGAAAGATTCTTTGGTGAAGGTGCCGGATGGGGAGACTTGCAGGACAGCGGTAAAGAAGAAGATGAAATCATCGACATCGACCATAAGCTCCGTAACCACGGTTTGATGAAGGCGACGCGCCATGAGACTGAGTTGAACACCACAACTGCTCGTGCCAAGAGCAATTGCAGCCGCCATATCATCGTGCGTCAGACGCTCGACCCGAACGAGACTTATTATGTCCGTTTCAAGTCGGTACAGCCTGACCTGACCAGGCCGGAACTTTATCTTGACTACTTCGAGTATTGTCCGAAGGAAATCTACGACAGCCCCGAGAGACCCGAAGATATCTGGTAAAGAACGGTCTTTGAATTATTTGAAAAAATGAAAAGAATAAAAGGAGCGTATTTTTATGAAAGTAAGAGCACGCTCTGTTTTTCAACATGTCAAGCCTTGTTCGTCAACTAGCCACGCCTAGTTTGTCAACTAGCCACGCCTAGTTTGCCAATTAGGCACGTCTAGTTTGCCAATTAGGCACGTCTAGTTTGAGACTAACCTATGACCCCCAATATAACTAATAATATGAAACGCATCTTTCTCCTCTTTTCTCTCCTGCTGACAGGCCTGACTGTTTCGGCTCAGCAGAAGTCTTTGCACGAACTGCAACAAGCCTTCGTCGACTTGCGGTTCGGCATGTTCATTCATTATAATATGCCCACCTATTCCCTCGAGGACTGGCCTGATCCCGATATGCCCGTCTCTGCTTTTGCTCCGACGAACCTTGACTGCCGCCAGTGGGCTAAGGCCGCCAAAGCTGCAAATATGAGTTATGGCTGTCTTACCACAAAGCACCACAGCGGCTTTTGCATTTGGGACACCAAGACGACCGACTATAATTCCATGCAGTCGCCTGCCCATGTCGATGTCGTGCGCCAGTATGTAGATGCTTTCCGAGAGGAAGGGCTCGCCGTTATGCTCTATTTCAGCATCCTCGACACACACCATCGCATCCGCCCAGGACACATTAAACCAGAGCATACGAAGTATATCAAGGCACAGTTGAAGGAGCTTCTTACCAATTACGGCGACATCACGGCACTCATCATCGACGGCTGGGATGCTCCCTGGTCACGCATATCTTACGACGAAATCTCTTTTCCGGAGATTTACGACTATGTCAAGAGCCTGCAGCCCAACTGCCTGCTCATGGACCTCAACGCTGCCAAGTACCCTCGCGAAGCACTCTTCTACACTGATATCAAGTCGTATGAGCAGGGCGCAGGACAGAAGATAAGCACTACCGAGAACCGCCTGCCAGCCCTTGCCTGCCTGAGTATCCAGCGCACATGGTTCTGGAAGGAATCGATGCCGACAGACCAACTCAAGGATATTCGCTGGCTTGTTGAGGAGAACATACGTCCCTATAACAATGCCTACTGCAACTTCATCCTCAATGTAGCCCCGAATCGTGAGGGCAGGATGGACGATAATGCCGTCGAAGCCTTGCGTCAGATTGGTCAAATATGGCAGAATGAAGGGCCTACTCAACCTATCCCTGAATGTGATGCACCCATCACTCGGCGTAACATTGCCAAGTATCAGCCGACGGAATACAGTTGGAGCTACGATTACGGAATAGGTGATTTTGCCAACGACGACGACTTCGATACGGGCTGGACGTCACATTCCACCATCAAGGACCCCTGGTGGGAGGTCGATCTTGGTGGCAAGAAGAGCATCTCTATGGTCACCATCATGGAGGAAAGAAAAGGCAGTTTGCAGGCGTACAGGCTGGAGTACAAACAGGGCAAACGCTGGCACACGCTCTTTGATGGAACGGCTCCCGAGTGCAGAGTAAAGCAACATCGTTTTGCCTCGGTTAAGGCCGAAAAAGTGCGCATCACGATAACCCGGCATCAGGGCAAAGTTGTCCTTTCGGAGGTGGGCGTATATTAAAGGTATATCTCCCAGTTGCCCTTTCTGTTCAGATAATGACAGATAGGGCATTTTTTTTTGCGTGTCGCATTGGTATTCCAAAGGAATTTTGTACCTTCGTGCCGTAATTTGCATAAATACACATAATAACTAATGGAAAAGATACAAGAACTCACCGAGAAAATCCTGCGTGAAGGCGTGGAAAAAGGACAAGCTGAGGCCGACCGCATTATCGAGCAGGCAAAGCAGCAGGCAGAGAAAATCCTGCAGGAAGCTCGTCAGCAGGCTCAGGACATCGCGGCTCAGGCACAAAAGAAGGCCGCCGAGACTGATGCCAACACTCGCAACGAACTCAAGATGTACACAGGTCAAGCCCTGAGTGCACTTAAGAGCGAAGTGACCAATGTGTTGACCGATGGCGTAGTAAAAGAGGCGGTCGAAGGCTTGAAGGCAAGTCCTGACTTCCTCGGACAGTTTGCCGTTGCTTTGGCAGAAAAGTGGTCGGCAAACGAACCGATAGTCATCTCAAGCAGCGAGGCTGAGAGCCTCAAGGCTTACTTCGCAGCAAAAGCAAAGGCTCTGCTCGACAAAGGCGTTACCATCAATAAGGTCAACGGCAAGGATACCCTGTTGACCATCGCTCCTGCCGACGGCAGCTATAAGGTTAACTTCGGCAAGGAGGAGTTCGAAACCTACTTCAAGAACTTCCTTCGTCCACAGCTCGTGGACATGCTCTTCTAGCATAAAGGTCGATGGCAAACTATTATTGCATGATAGCCGGCTTGCCCGACATTGACCTGAAGGACACGAAGCCAGGGCTGAGCATTGAGGAGATGCGGGAGCAATGCGAGGAACAACTGACGTCGCAGGACAGGAAGTTGCTCTTCTACTTCTTCCTGCACTTCGATTGCGTCAACCTCGTCAAACTGCTCAAGAACCCTGAGGCAGAGATTGACCAATGGGGAAACTTCTCGCTTGAGCAACTTCGCGACCTTATCACCAGTGCTACGGAGCTCAACTTCAACGTGCATCGTTATCCTGCCTTCATGAGTATCTTTGCTCGTGAATATGCCTTCAATAAGGACAAGGCGGGTTATTTCCCCGAAGACGAGATGGCTTATCAGTTCCTTGACTATGCCATCCAGACTTGTCCGAATCGCATGATGCGCCGTTGGTACAAGCTCAACCTCGACATCACCAACATCCTCACAGCGATGTTGGCTCGCGGTCAGGGCTGGAGCGTCGGCGATTTCATCAAAGGAGAGGGTGAAGTGCAGGAAATGATACGCGAGAACAAGACGAAAGACTTCAACCTTAGCCACGAACTTGACTACATCCCACAGCTCATGAAGATTGTGGATGAGGAAGACCCAGTCCGCAAGGAGAAGATGATAGACGCTTTCAAATGGATATGGCTTGACGAGCGTACTTTCTTCGAACCCTTCGATATGGCGGCAGTCTTTGCCTATCTGTGCAAACTCGAAATGCAGCAGCGTTGGGCAAAACTCGATGTCGAGCAAGGCAAGGAAACCTTCCAAAAGATAATCGACGACCTTCGTTCAGAAGCAAGAGTGCCTGAAGAGTTCGTCGCTCCAACTGTTCACAGACAAATATAAACACAACATAATAAGATGACAAAAGGAATTGTTAGTGGCGTTGTCGCCAATATGGTCACCCTCCGTGTCGATGGTCCGGTGCTCCAAGGCGAGATATGCTACATCACCACTGGAGGCGATCGATTGATGGCAGAGGTCATCAAAGTGGTCGGACAAGACGTTTATGTGCAGGTCTTCGAGAGCACCCGCGGCCTAAAGGTCGGTGCTGAGGCGGAGTTCACGGGTCACATGCTTGAGATTCAGCTTGGCCCTGGTATGCTCAGCCACAACTATGACGGACTGCAGAACGACCTCGACAAGATGGACGGCGTCTTCCTGAAGCGCGGTCAATACACAGAGCCTCTCGACGACGAACGTCTTTGGGACTTTGAACCTCTTGCGAAGGAAGGCGACAAAGTGCAGGCGAGCGACTGGCTCGGCAAGGTTGAAGAGAACCATCAGCCCTTGAAGATTATGGCTCCTTTCCAGATGAAAGGAACTGCCACAATCAAGAGCATCGTGCCGGCAGGCCAATATAAAATTCATGACACAATCGCTGTTCTGACTGACGAGCAAGGCAATGACATCAAAGTTGATATGGTGCAGCACTGGCCTGTGAAGTTCGCGATGACCAACTATCGCGAGAAGCCGCGTCCATTCAAATTGCTTGAGACGGGTGTCCGCACCATCGATACTTTCAACCCAATCGTGGAAGGTGGCACAGGATTCATCCCTGGTCCGTTCGGTACGGGCAAGACCGTGTTGCAGCACGCCATTTCTAAGCAGGCTGAGGCCGACATCGTGGTCATCGCTGCTTGCGGTGAACGTGCCAATGAGGTCGTGGAAATCTTCACTGAGTTCCCTGAGCTGGTTGACCCACACACTGGCCGTAAGTTGATGGAGCGTACAATCATCATTGCCAACACATCTAACATGCCTGTCGCTGCTCGCGAGGCTTCCGTCTATACGGCTATGACGATGGCAGAGTACTACCGCTCGATGGGACTTCGTGTTTTGCTGATGGCCGACTCCACATCACGTTGGGCACAGGCGCTTCGAGAGATGTCCAACCGCATGGAAGAACTGCCTGGACCTGACGCATTCCCAATGGATTTGGGCGCCCTCATCAGCAACTTCTACGGACGTGCCGGCTATGTTTACCTCAACAACGGTGAAGTTGGCTCCGTCACATTCTTGGGAACTGTGTCGCCTGCCGGCGGTAACTTGAAAGAACCCGTCACTGAAAGCACCAAGAAGGTTGCCCGTTGCTTCTATGCACTTGAGCAAGACCGTGCCGACAAGAAGCGCTACCCGGCTGTCAATCCCATTGACTCTTACTCGAAGTATCTGGAGTATCCCGAGTTCGAGGAGTATATCAAAGAGCACATCAACGGGGAATGGATTCCGAAGGTGCTTGCCTTGAAGACCCGCATGCAACGCGGTAAGGAGATTGCCGAGCAGATAAACATCTTGGGCGACGATGGTGTTCCTGTCGATTACCACATCGTCTTCTGGAAGTCTGAAGTGATTGACTATGTTGTTCTGCAGCAAGATGCTTTCGACGAGGTTGACGCCGTAACGTCACTCGAACGCCAAGGCGAGATTCTCGACATCGTTACGAAAATCTGCGACAAGGACGATTACAAGTTCGACACCTTCCTTGATGTCATCGATTACTTCAAGAAGTTAATCAACCTCTGCAAGCAGATGAACTACTCACAGTTTAAGAGTGAGCAGTACTACGACTACATAAAGCAAATCGAAGCAATGATTAACGCATAACAAAGATGGCTACAGCATTTCAGAAAGTATATACAAAGATAAGCCAGATAACGAAGGCCACGTGTTCGCTCAAGGCGAAGGGCGTCGGTTACAATGAGCTGGCGACCATCAACGGCAAGTTGGCTCAGGTGGTTAAGATTATTGGTGACGACGTTACGCTGCAGGTCTTCGAAGGCACTGGCGGCATTCCCACCAACGCGGAAGTCGTGTTCATGGGCAAGAGTCCGTCCCTCAAGGTCAGCGAACAGTTGGCAGGTCGTTTCTTCAACGCTTACGGTCAGCCCATCGACGGCGGTCCAGAGGTTGAAGGTAAAGAGGTTGAGATTGGCGGTCCTTCTGTGAACCCAGTCCGCAGAAAGCAGCCCAGTGAACTCATCGCTACGGGTATTGCAGGCATCGACCTCAACAATACGCTCGTTTCAGGTCAGAAGATTCCTTTCTTCGCCGACCCCGACCAGCCTTTCAACGAGGTGATGGCGCTCGTTGCCATGCGTGCCAAGGCCGACAAGATTATTCTTGGTGGCATGGGTATGACCAACGACGACTACTACTTCTTCCGCAATACCTTTGCAAATGCCGGTGCTCTCGACCGCATAATCTCTTTCATCAACACCACCGAGGACCCTGCCGTGGAGCGACTCCTCGTTCCTGATATGGCGTTGACGGCTGCCGAGTACTTCGCTGTCGAGAAGCACGAGACCGTTCTTGTCCTGCTGACCGATATGACCAGCTACGCCGACTCACTTTCCATCGTGAGCAACCGTATGGACCAAATCCCGTCGAAGGACTCCATGCCGGGTTCTCTCTATTCCGACTTGGCGAAGATTTACGAGAAGGCTGTGCAGTTCCCCGAGAGCGCAGGCGGTGGCTCAATCACCATCATCGCTGTGACAACCCTTTCCGGCGGCGACATTACTCATGCCGTGCCCGATAACACGGGTTACATCACGGAAGGTCAGCTCTATCTGCGTCGCGATAGTGATGTGGGCAAGGTTATCGTCGATCCGTTCCGTTCGCTGTCCCGTCTGAAGCAACTTGTTGCAGGTAAGAAAACCAGAAAAGACCACAGCCAGGTCATGAACGCAGCCATCCGACTCTATGCCGATGCAGCTAACGCCAAGACCAAACTTGAAAACGGCTTCGATTTGACTGATTACGACAACCGTTGTCTCGACTTCGCGAAGGACTATTCAAGCAAGTTGCTTGCCATCGACGTCAACCTTAACACGGAGGAGATGCTCGATGTGACATGGTCTTTGCTGCGCAAGTACTTCAAGCTCGAAGAGGTGAATATCAAGAAGGAACTCACCGACATCTACTGGAAGGAATAAGACACAAAAAAACAAGGCGTGGCTAGTTGCCCAACTAGGCACGTCTAGTTTGCCAATTAGGCGTGTTATGTTTTTATATTAGGATGGGTGTGTTGAAAGATGCTCTTGAAATCCTTTATCGGAGGACCTTTCTTTCTTTGCCGATGAGCACGCCTCGAGTACGATTTGTGGCAGGCAATCCAGCCGGAGTGAACAAGGCCTCTCTGTCTACCCCGAGGGGGAGAATTATTGCGTCTTCGTTTTCTCTCTGTAGGGTCAGCGTGCCAGCAGGGATGTCGGCATGTGCTTCATATACATCTTCATCGAGTTGCAGATTCCAAGAACGGGTGCTGGAAGTGGTCGAAGCAAGTGTCGAGGCGATGCCTGGAACGAGTGATTCGCCATTGGTTGTCGGGGCATAGAAGGTATTATCGCTGGTTGTTGCTGTTTCCGGCTCGATGACAATCATCGTCCAGAACTGCAAGGAAGGCAGAGTCAAGGTGATTGTGCCAGACGCTGAGAGGTATCTGTAGCCCGTCAGCTCCTGCATGGCTCCGCCGCAATAGTCTGGCGAGGCAGCCCAAATGCGACGCACTCGGCCCATACCTGTCAAGCCTGTCAACTTAATGGAAAGATTCTCGAAGCGCTGCGGCCAAGGTCGAGTGGCCATATTATCATGCCAGCAAAGCATGTAGTCGTCATCGACGTTGGTTGCCGACTCTTCGTGTGTGAAGTTGAGCAAGTGGATGACTTGTCTGCCATCGACTTCTCTGGCGAGCATTGTCACCTGATTGGCTTGTGGTTCCCAAGTGTTGATGGTTACGTCGGAGCAAGTCGCATTCACGCTTGTTTTCTCCGTCCATTTGTCACGAAGCAGGTTTTCGTAGGCCGTCAGGAAGTCGTAGTAACGCGTCATCCAGTCCTCTATTTGGTTGTGCCACTTCATGTCGTTGCTGGGGAAGTACTCGCTGCAGAGCATGTGGTCGCCCCCAAGTTCGAGATGCGACCCGCCCAGAGCGAACATCACGGCATCCGCCATGACGACTCCGGCTGTGTTAAAGTCCTTGTTATCAGTGAGATAATTCATATAGGCGGCAAGGACGGAGCGCAACGTAGGATTCTTGCTGAGGTTCTCGTCAATGACGTTCTTGATGTTCGAAAAGCGTCCTTTGCCACTCGTCAAACTGTTGCCTTCCTGATTTCCCCAGACTTCCGAGTAGAGGAAGTCAACCTTTCCTGTTTCCGCAATCTGCGAAACGCCCCATTGCCCAACGGCGTTCATGATGAGACGCTTCTCTGGGTGACGATTCTTCATGTAGTTGATGAAGGGTCCGAAGCCGTCGCGAAGGTTGACGGAATTGCCGTTGTAGTCGTAGACGGTGCCGCGTCCACCCAGTTGGTCGATTTGATAACCGTCGAAATCAAAGAAGGAATAGACCTCGTCGTTGCGTTCTGCCAGGTAGGCAAGCCATTCCTCATTGCCAGGAAAGACCAGATAGATGTCACTCTTCCATGAGTCCGGCAGGTCGTGTTTGTCTTTCTGCGAGTGGTTTTTGTCTTTGAAGATAAACCATTCGGGCTGTATTCCCAACTCTTCCCAGCCGTCGAGCACCCCGAAGCAGAGGTTGTAGAAGATGCTCTTCATACCCCTGTCGTGCTGAGTTCGGATGTAGTTCTTGATGGCGGAGGTGTAGATGGTGCGGTTCGCGATGTCCTTGTAGGTTGACCAAAGCCCGCCTTCTCTGGTGCCGCCAAGCGGCCAGTCGTGACGGTAATGCCAGTCCTGGAACTGCACACCGTTGATGTGGCAGCGGTTGAGCCACTTCATCTCGGTCCTCGTCTTACTGAGTGTCTTGTCGCTTCCGAAGGTTGCCACGAAGCCATAACGCGGGAAGCGCGTCCAATCGGAACTGACGTCGATGGCAATCGTCGCGCAGATCTCGTCGTTTTCCTCAGTCGGACGATACACTTCGACCAGATATCCTCGGAAATCTTCCGGTGGTGCCGTCCAGGTCCACTTGCGAGTGGAGAGAAGCGTGTCTGCTATGATGTCTCCGAGGAAGCGGTAACGGACGCGAAGACCGGCTGGAGGAGTTAACGAAAGGGTCAGTTCTATGGTCTCACCTGGCTTGTAGCTGCACTTGTCGGTCTCAATCTGATAGCGCAGCTTGGGCAGTTTCGTGTTTGCCCCAGACGCGAGAATAGGGGTGATGAGGCGGGCCTCGTTAGCTTTCTTGTAAGGCTTCGAGTGCAGCGCCATCGTGCCTGAACTGAGCGTTAGCAAGCCGCTGTAGGTCCCTGCATCATGGCTGTCTTCTTGGAGCGCATAGAGGTTCCCCTCGGAAAGCGTGCTGCTGACGGCTGTGCCGATGGGGTAGAGGCATGGAGGGAAGAGCCGAGTCGGCGGCAGATTGCCTTCGCTGTCAGTAATCTGAATTTGCTTGGCATTCGTATCCACTTGCACTTTGCAAAGGCCGATGTTATCTACTCGATATTTGTAGTCGCCGCTTGTATGCAGAGAGATGCTTTGTGTGCCGAGAGAGAGCAAGGTGCCTCCAGCGGAAGGTCCCCAGTGATTGCCCCAGTCGGAAGCTTCTGTCATGAACTTCAACTCGCCTCCGTGGAAGAGATAACCTTCCCAAGTGTAGATGCCTGCAGCCTGTTCCGTCATCTGTTGGCGGCTCCAACTCGTATTGATGGCAGAGCCAACGATATAGAGCGCTGCCTGAGTCGGCATGACTAAAAGCGAAAGCAGGACAAAGATGATGCAAGTCGTCCTTTTCATATATATAATGTATTCGTCCACAAAGATAGTCATTTTTATGATAAGTAAGAGGCGTAAGCGTGAACTTTCTGCCTTTTTCTTTTGTATTTTTCTCGCTTATTCGTAACTTTGCAGAGGAAATACTTAAAATTATGGCAAACTACATCAGACAAAGCCTCGAGCAAGGCGAACAAATCATCTACAACGGACGGCTTCATTGGTCGTACATCTTCAGGTATCTTTTCTATTCGTTACTCTTTACGATTGGCGGCATCGTTGCTTTCGTGCTGGCTTACTACAAGTTCCCTGAGCAGAAGGATGCCCTCTTCTATACAGGCATAGCTTTGCTTGTGCTTGCCTTCTTCATCTGGATAATCGGGCGAATCATCCGCACTCGCACGGAATTCTCCATTACGAACACACGCTTTGTGCAGAAGGATGGCATCTTCAACATCAAGATGACGGAGATTCCTTTCTCAAAGATAGAGACTGTGAACTTCTATCAATCCCTTTGGCAACGCTTCCTCGGAACCGGTTGTGTGGAACTGGTGGGTAGCGGCGGTACTTCGCATCAAGTGCATTGTGTCGAGCAACCTATGAAGGTCCGAAATCTTATCTGCGCTTCTATCAAGAAGAAAGCAGAAGATAATCAGATTATTCAGAATACTCAGAATACTTCGATTACTCAGAATAATTCAGAAGAAAATGGAAGCGAAAGTTGAACAGCGCGTTGCCTTTGTCGACTGGATACGCGTTATCGCATGTTTTATGGTGATGCTGGTGCACGCCAGCGAGAACTTCTATGGAGCCGACGATAGTGGATTGGCAGGTAATATGTCGATGCTTGCCAACGAAAGCAACCGTTTCTGGGTAGCTTTTTATGACGGAGGAGTTGGTCGCACGGCTGTGCCTCTCTTCATGACCATCAGCGCCTTCCTGCTCGTGCCGCTCAAACCTGGCATGAGCATGACGGACTTCTATCGCCGTCGTGCCCTGAGAATCTTGCCGCCGTTGCTCCTCTTCATGCTGCTCTACTGCTTCTTGCCTTTGGTTTGGGGCGGTATGAGTTGGGAGACGTCGTGGGCCGACTTCTGTCGCTTGCCTTGGAACTTCCCCTCGATGGCTGGGCATCTCTGGTTTATGTATCCGCTCATCAGCCTCTACCTCATTATTCCCGTCGTGTCACCTTGGCTGGAGAAGGCTTCGGCAAAGGAAGAACGTCTGTTCCTTTATGTCTTTGCCTTTTCCACATTAATGCCGTGGCTTCATCGCTTTGTAAGCAACGAGTTGTGGGGCGAATGCTTCTGGAACGGCTTCCACATGCTGTGGTATTGCTCGGGTTATCTCGGCTATCTTGTCTTGGCGCACTATATCCGCGTTCATCTCAAGTGGAGCACAAAGAAGCGCATCTGGCTCGGATTGATTTTCTTCCTTGTCGGAGCAGCTTTCACGGCATGGAGTTTCTGGCTGAAAGGCGTGCCCGGAGTAGCAATTGAGACGCCCATGTTGGAGTGGAGTTGGGAGTTCTGCACCTTGAATGTCCTGCTTGCCACCTTCGGACTCTTCCTCCTTTTCTCGACGATTCAGAAGCCTGCGCCTCGACTCATCACTTCGATTGCCAAGATGAGCTTCGGCATGTATCTGATGCACATGTTCTTCCTCGCTCCCATCGCAGTCTATTTCGTGAACGGAAACCAAGCTGAGCCGCTCATTCCTGTTTGGGCAGCTATCCCTGCAATTGCGGTGCTGAGCTACATTTGCTGCGCTTTAACGACGAAGATTATCTCCCTGCTTCCTGGAAGCAAATGGCTTGTAGGCGTATAGCCTCAAGCCGCAGATTCTCACATAGGCAGTAGCGAAAGAAAACACTCCCTGTAATGTTGGCAAACATAACAGGGAGTGTTGGCGTTTATAACGTGTAATGTTGGGCTACGACACTGCCTTTACCAGATGTCTTCAGGATGCTCGGGATTGTCGTAAATTTCCTTTGCGCAGTACTCGATGAAGTCCATGTAGAACTCCTTACGTTCTTCGTCGAGCACGGATTTTAGCTTGATGTAGTAAGTCTCGTTGGGGTCGAGCGTCTGGCGGACGAAGATGTGTCGGATGTTCTCTCGGTCGTTCCAGTCTCGCTCTGTGCCATCGTTGGAATTGATGGACTTCGGTCCCTTCATGTAGCCGTTGTTACGCATCTGCTTGTCGATTTCTGCGTTGAAGTCGTCATCGTCTGGCGAGTCTTCCACCCAACCGACTTTACGGGCATCAAGGGCATTTCTGCAGTCCATCGTCAAATCCATGGGAATACCGGTAACAGGTAGTTTGTCGGGGTCGGAACCAAAGTAAATCTGAGCCACGCCTCGTTTGCTGTTTGCCAATACCTTGTAGCGCACCTCGTAAGTACCTCTGCGGGGGACAGGCGGCAGCTTGAACATGACCTCGAAGCGGCCTACAGCCTTCATCTCGTCGCGGTTGAGGTTGCACCAGTCATCGTTCCATGCGTTGTAGTAAACGAAGTTCATGTCGCGGTTCTGCTGCATGTTCTCGAAGTAGTTGTAATGGCGAACGGTGTTAGGGATGTAGACGTGTTTGTATCGTTCTTCGCTGGCCTTCTTGAGTCGGAGGTCGTTGTTCATGGCTTCAGGGAAGAGGCTCATGCCGTCGAAGCGGATGCGATGCTTCTGCAGGTTGTTTCGCACTTCGTCATTATAAGAGATGGGTGCGCTGATGGGATAGATGTTGCAGTTGGTCATGTCGTTGAGGACAGCCATGGAGGACTCTGTGTCTATGCGGCTTCCCTGCTTGTCGGGGTCGCAACCAATCTCCTCGCCTGTGCCGTGTCGTCCGTTGTCTGTGATGGGGAAGCGATTGATCCAGATGCCATTGCTGGCTCCGCTTTCGGTAAGTTTGAAGAGGCGACGCTTACCCATTGTCGTGTAGAACTCTTCTACGGGGATAGAGTAGTGGTCTGGGCGGGTCAGGCTGTATCCGAATTCATTGACGTGGAACACGAGCTTTCCCTTCGGGATGCGCATGGGAAGCATGTGATAGGTAATCCACTGATAGAGCAGGTGGTCTTCGCTTTTGTAGTTCTCGTCGGTCGTGAAGTGGTCATCGTCGCTGTACTGATGGTTGTCGAGAATCCATTGAGTGAGCTTCTGCAGTAGGTCGGGATCGTCGGGTTCGATGCCTTCGCGAATCCAGAATTCGTCGGGCTCAGCAAAGATGGTGAAGCCATAGAGGCGGTGCTTGGGAGCATAACCGATTTCGCCTTCTGCAAAGCCGTAGCTGGACTGCATACCAATCAGGTCGGGAATCTGTCCGGTCTGGTAGAGTTCTTCGTATTTCTCGTCGCGCACCTTGCTCAGGGTGTCGAATAGTCCGCAAGCTTGGAGTACGCGGAAACAAGCGATGAAGTCGCCCTTCTGTTCGTCGAGGCACTCCTGCATGTAGCTTGCTGCGGTGATGTCTTTTGGTGCGATGACTTTCTCCATCTGATGGATGATACCGTTGATGGTGAGGATGTCGCGTTCCTTAACGCTGACGGGACAGTCGTCGTTGATGTAGATGCTGTCGGGCTTGTTCGCAGGTTTCCTGACGGAGAGTTTCTTGTCGTTGAGTGTGCCGAGTATGAACTCGTCCTTGTCTTGAGGGAACTCTGTCGTGTAGAAGAAGGCATCGAGTTCGTCTCCGCCGTCGATGATGCTGTTATAGACGATGACTTTGCGGATGGAGTCTGCCTTGTGCTCGTTTGGGAAGGCGTCCCACGAAGGTTCTGGGATGAGTTCTTCCTCGACGAGGTCTTCAAGGTACTTCTGTATGGCCTCGTTGTTGGGAGCAAAGACCGTATAAACACCTCGTGCGCTCAGGAGTTGACTGACTTTAGAATCGCTGATTCTGCTGATGTTCACCTGCTGAAGGATGTCAACATAGCTGCTATAAGCAGGGTGCTTCTGCAGGTAACTCAGAATGGTTTCTTCCTTGAAGACATAGCGAGCCGAGGTGTCGATGTTTTCTGTGCAGTTCCATAAACAGACAACGGCAACGCTTAGTAAGAAGGTATAAAAGAGTCGTCTCATGTCTTTTTAGTGCATATTTCAGCACAAAGATAAAAGAAAATACAATACAAAGCAACAATTTATCTCAAATCTTTTGCTTTTTGCTCGCATAATTGTAACTTTGCTGCAAAATAAGTCAAATAAGTAATACTAATTTATCAAAACATGAAGAAGAATCTTTTCTTTTGTCTTGCAACAGTCGTTGTAGGACTTTGTATGACGGCTTGCTGCGGCAAGACTGCTTGTAATGAAGGTGAGCTTACACTTTCTGGTCTTAATCCCGCTGACTTTGTAAGCGACTCTACGGGTCTCTATGTCATTGCCAACGGAAGCATGGAGGTGTGCCTCACCAACTTCGGAGGCCGTATCGTCAGCATTATGGTGCCCGACAAGGACGGCAAGATGACGGACGTTTGTCTCGGTCATGACAACATCGCCGACTACGAGAAGTACGGAGCAGAGGGTTGCAACTTCGGAGCCCTCATCGGTCGTTACGGCAACCGCATTGCAAAGGGTCAGTTCACCCTCGACGGCGAGAGCTATCAATTGCCCATCAACAACGGCCCCAACAGCCTGCACGGAGGTGGCCCGATTGCTTTCCACAACCGCATTTGGACGGCTGAACCTATCGACGAGAAGAGCATCGCTTTCACCACAACAAGTGCAGATGGCGAGGATGGCTATCCCGGCAATATCGAGGTGAAGGTGACCTATACTATTCAAGACGAAAATGCCCTGCAGATTACCTATCAGGCTACTACCGACAAGCCGACCGTCCTGAACCTGACCAACCACTGCTACTTCAACCTCAGCGGCGACCCCTCGAAGGATTGCCTCGACGAGGTGCTTTGGCTCGATGCCGACAAGTTCACCGCTGTTGATGCCGACGTAGCCGTTACAGGCGAAGTGCTCGACGTAGAAGGCACCCCCTTCGACTTCCTCACTCCCAAAGCTATTGGTGACCGCATCGACGACGAGACAAACGAGCAGATTGTGAACGGTCACGGCTACGACCACAACTGGATTCTCAACCATCCTGGCGAACTCGACCAGGCATTCGGTTTCCTCTACGACCCCAACACAGGTATCCTGATGAATATGTATACCGACCAGCCCGGCGTTCAGTTCTATGCAGGCAACTTCCTCGATGGCAGCTTCGTGGGCAAGAAGGGCGTGAAGTATCCTCGTCGCAGCGCTTTCTGCTTCGAGACTCAGCACTATCCCGACAGCCCCAACCATCCTGAGTGGCCCACCACAACCCTTCGTCCAGGCGAGGAGTACAAGACCACAACCATCTATCGTTTCGCCGTACAATAGTTTTTGGAGTTTATAAAAAAGCAGCGGGCTTGGGTTCAGTTCCAGGCTCGCTGCTTTGCGTTTAGAGAGGTCTCACTTCACCAAGACCTTTTTTGTCGAGCCATCCGAGTAGCGGATGATGTTAAGGCCTTGTTGAGGTTTGTCAATCATGCGGCCTTGGAGGTCGAAGAGGGAGCCTTCTTCTGTCTTCCAGATGGGAGAGGCTACGCCGGTACCTTCATCGCTGCCTTCGTATTCTGTCCAAAAGTTATTACCAAATGAGCCATATTTATAGCGCGGAATCCAGCCTTTAGCCTTTGCTGCCGCAACTTGTGCTTTGGTCATCACATTCTGCTCGTTCTCTAGGCTGATAATCGGCAAGTGCCCCACAGAAGTGTTTGGTAATCCAGCAATTAGCGCATCCATTGCTTCGCCTTTGATCTGATTACTATAGCAATATACCTCTTCCAACTCAGGGCATCCCGACACTTTGAGCGTCGTCAGTCTGTTTCTAACGCATTTTAAACTCTCCAACAAGGTACACCCAGAGACATCAAGGGAAGTCAATAGGTTCTCGGAACACCAGATTCTTTTTAGTGCAGTATTCTTCGATACATCAAGCTCTGTAAGCTGGTTTTCGTGACAATACAGCTTGATTAGCTCTAAATTTTTCGATATGTCAAGTTCTGTCAACTGATTACCATTGCAATCCAGAGATGTTAGTTTCGTGAAGTACTCTATACCTTTTAGACTTTGAATGTTTTTATCCACAACAATAATAGTAGCTATGCCCGCTATCTCCTCCTCGGTCAGTCCCCCATCCTTGCCATACTCCTGAGCGAGTACCCAATTGCGGAAGTTCTCGTCTGGGAAGGTTGTCTCGTTAATCTCAACATCAGCCAAGGCTGTCGTGATCATAAGAAGGGCTGCGAAAACAAGCAAAAGATGTCTTTTCAAAATGGTATGGGTTTAGTTGTTTGTTTCTGAGGGCAAAGGTACGAGTTTTTCTTGGAACTGCAAAGCCATACCAAAAAATTATCAACAATAATTTTTGCGGTTGTTGGAATACTTCCGACTTTTTTCTAATCAAGGCAGAATTTATGCTCGCATACTTCTGCTCTCCTGATTTTTGAAAAAGTTGAAAACTTTCTGCTGAATTGCTTGCAAGGTTTCAAAAGTCGCCGTAATTTTGCAGTCGCTTTTGCTTCCATGTTTCATGGCTGCGTGGAAAAGAAAGACACTAAGTATTCACCATCTAATATCTAACAAAATGGATAACAACTATTTAACCAAAACTATGGGAGAAGACTCCCTGAAAGTCGTGAGGATATTTTCGCAAAGTGTTCAGTCTCTGATAGTTGACTATGAAGATATGGCCTGCCGCTTGGAGCAAGCCGAGTTGCGCAACAAGGAGCTGGAACAGGAGAACGAACGCTTGCAGAGCGAGCAGATGAGGCACGATTTGTGGTCGAGCCGTGTGACCTACGAGAATGTGGTGGAGCTGATTGCTTCCTACGAGGACGCTTCCCAGCGCGACGAGGCTCGCAAGCTGATTGAGCCGCTCCTGAAGAAGGAGCAGGTGAGGCAACTGCGTCGCGACATCCGACTGAAGGTGAAGG